>CAZVHV010000090.1:0-7065 GCA_964627025.1 uncultured Oscillospiraceae bacterium
GTCGCGCTCACCCCGGGAGAGGAATACACCCTGACCACCGAGGACGTCCCCGGCGACAGCCGGCGCGTGTCCGTGACCTATGCGGACCTTCACGCCGAGCTTTTCCCCGGGTGCCGCGTACTGATCGACGACGGCAACATCGAGCTCGTCGTCAGGGAGATCGAAGGGCGGGAGATCCGATGCGTCGTCGAGAACGGCGGCGTCCTGTCCGACAACAAGAGCATCAACATCCCCGACGTCCCCATCCTGCTGCCCGCCCTCACACCCAAGGATGAGGAGGACCTCCGCTTTGCGGTGGAGCAGGACTTCGACTTCATTGCCGCCTCCTTCGTCCGCAAGGCCGGCGACGTGGAGGATATCCGCCGGGTGCTCCGGCGCTATGGGGGCGAGGACATCCGCGTTATCGCAAAGATCGAGAACCGTCAGGGCGTGGACCACATGGCGGAGATCGTGGAGGCCGCCGACGGCGTGATGGTGGCCCGCGGCGACCTGGGCGTGGAGATCCCCGACTATGAGGTGCCCATCGTACAGAAGCGGATCATTGCGGCCACCATCCGGGAGGGAAAGCCCGTGATCATCGCCACCCAGATGCTCGATTCCATGATCCGCAATCCGCGCGCGACCCGCGCCGAGGTCTCGGACGTGGCCAACGCCGTGTTCGACGGCGCGAGCTGCGTGATGCTCTCGGGCGAGACGGCCTCGGGCAAATATCCGATGGAGGCCCTGGAGACCATGGTCAAGACGGTCACCGCGGCCGAGAGCGCCACCCATTACTGGGAGCGGTTCCGGAAGGCCAGCTACCAGGCCGACGGCTCCATCGGCGCGGCCATCACGCACAGCTGCTGCCTTACCGCGATGGACCTGAACGCCCGCGCCATCCTGACCGCCACAAAGACGGGGCATACCGCCCGGATGATCTCCCGCTTCCGCCCCGCCTGCCCGATCGTCGCCGTCACCACCGACGAGCGAAACTATCGGAAGCTGGCCATTTCATGGGGGGTCTATCCCTACCTTTCCCTGGAGAAGGTGGACTCTACCGATCAGATCTTTTCCCTCTGCGTGAAGTGCGCCTGCAGGGAGAAGTTCGTGAAGCCGGGACAGACCGTGGTCATCACCGCCGGCGTGCCCATCGGCAGGAGCGGGACGACCAACCTGATCAAAGCGCAGACCGTGGAGGCGGTGGACGAGGAGCGGTAAGCGCCGCCCTCCTATTGACAAACGCCGCATATATGATAAAATATCACGGCTAATAAAAAATGCCATGAGGAAGCCAGCCGGTCGCAGCCGCCCAAAGCGAGAGGGGAGAGTGAAAGCCCTCGGCACAGCGTGACCGGCAGCCACTTCGGAGCAGCCCGGGACGACCGGGACGGGTTTATCACCGTTACCGATTGTTTGAGATGTCCCTTGCAAAAGGGGCAGATCAGGGTGGTACCGCGTAGCGTCAAGCTCCGCCCCTGACAGACAGGGGCGGAGTCTTTTTATTTTCATCGACGGAGGAAAACCAATGAAGAAATACGGACTCAACGAGCTGCGCGAAATGTTCCTTGCCTTTTTTGAGAGCAAGGGCCATCTTCGCCTGCCCAGCTTCTCCCTTATCCCCCAGAACGACCCCTCGCTGCTTCTCATCAACTCGGGCATGGCACCCATGAAGCCGTGGTTTACCGGCGAGCAGAAGCCGCCGCGCCGCAGGGTCTGCACCTGCCAGAAGTGCATCCGCACCGGCGACATCGAGAACATCGGAAAGACCGCCCGCCACGGCACCTACTTCGAGATGCTGGGCAACTTTTCCTTCGGCGATTATTTCAAGAGAGAGGCCATTACGTGGAGCTGGGAGTTCCTGACCAAGGCCGTGGGGCTCGATCCGGAGCGGCTTTATCCCTCCATCTATCTGGAGGACGACGAGGCGTTCGACATCTGGAACCGTGAGATCGGCATCGCCGCCGACCGTATTTTCCGCATGGGCAAGGCGGACAACTTCTGGGAGCACGGCTCCGGCCCGTGCGGCCCCTGCTCGGAGATCTACTACGACCGCGGCGAAAAGTACGGCTGCGGCTCGCCCGACTGCACCGTGGGCTGCGACTGCGACCGCTATATCGAGGTCTGGAACAATGTGTTCTCGCAGTTCAACAACGACGGCGAGGGACATTACACCGAGCTGGTGCAGAAGAACATCGATACCGGCATGGGCCTGGAGCGGCTGGCCTGCGTCTGCCAGGAGGTCGACTCCCTTTTCGACGTGGACACCGTCATGAACATCACCGACAAGGTCAGCGCGATTACCGGCGCCACTTACGGCCAGACCCATAAAAACGATGTTTCCCTGCGTGTCATCACCGACCACATCCGTTCGGGGACCATGATGATCTGCGACGGCGTGCTGCCCTCCAACGAGGGTAGGGGCTACGTCCTCCGCCGCCTGCTGCGCCGCGCCGCCCGCCACGGCAAGCTGCTGGGCGTCAACGACCCCTTCCTGTTCGAGGTTTGCGCCACGGTCATCCATGAAAACCGCACGGCCTATCCCGACCTGGTGGAAAAGCAGGATTATATCACCCGCGTGATCCGGGTGGAGGAAGAGAACTTCGCCAAGACCATTGACGGCGGTATGAAGATCTTTGCCGAGCTCATGGCGGGCCACAAGGAAAAGGGCGAATCGGTCTTTTCCGGCGCCGACGCCTTCAAGCTGTACGACACCTATGGGTTCCCCATCGACCTCACCGGCGAGATGGTGCAGGAAGAGGGCATGACGGTGGATACGCAGGAATTCCAGACGCTTATGCAGGAACAGCGCCAGCGCGCCCGCGCCGCCCGCGCCGCCATGGGCGACCTGGCCTGGGCGGGCGTCGACCTGGGCCTCGACAACACCCCGACGAAGTTTACCGGCTACGCCGGCTACCGGAACGAGGCAAAGGTGCTCGCCATTGTGGTGGACGAGGAGCTGCGCGGCGAGGTGCGCGAAGGGGAGAAGGCCATCCTCGTGCTGGACGAGACCCCCTTCTATGCCGAAATGGGCGGCCAGTCGGCCGATCACGGCACCCTCTCCCTGGGCGGGGCAGTCTTTGAGGTGACCGACGTCCACAAGAACAAGGGCGACAAGTACCTCCATACCGGCGTCATGCGCGAAGGGGAACTGTCGGTGGACGATACCGTCACCGCCGTGGTCGATGCGGACCGCCGCAAGGCCATCATGCGCGCACACTCGGCCACCCATCTGCTGCAGAAGGCGCTGCGCGTCGTGCTGGGCGACCATGTGCAGCAGGCGGGCAGCCTCGTGGAGCCAGATCACCTGCGCTTTGACTTCACCCACTTCTCCGCCGTCACCGCCGCCGAGCTGGCGGACATCGAGCGGGTGGTCAACCAATCGGTTCTGGAGGGCTACGCCGTCGACATCCAGGAGATGTGCATCGCGGACGCCAAGGAGAAGGGGGCCATGGCCCTCTTCGGAGAAAAGTACGGCGACATGGTGCGCGTGGTGGATATGGGCAGCTGGTCTGTGGAGCTGTGCGGCGGCACCCATGTGAACAACACCGCCAAGGTCGGCCCCTTCCGCATCGAGAGCGAGTTTTCGGTGGCTTCCGGCGTGCGCCGCATCGAGGCGAGCACGGGCCTGCGCTCCCTCGACGCCATGGACCGCAGCCGTCAGATGCTGCTTGGCGTGTCCGAGCTTCTCAAGGTCAAGCCGGGCGAGCTTGTGCAGAAGACCGAGCAGCAGCTGGCCGAACTGCGCGATCTGCGCCACACGGTGGAAAAATTCAGGGCCAGGGAGCTGCTCGCCGAAGCCGAGGGCTTCCTGCGCAAAGCCAAAAGCCTCGGCGGGCTCAAGGTGATCACCGCGGCCCTTCCCGACGGGACCGACGCCGAGAGCCTGCGTAAGGTCGGCGACTTCCTGCGCGACAAGGAAGCGGACGTCGTGGCCGTGCTGGCCGCTGTGCGCGAAGAGAAGATCACCTTCCTTGCCGTCTGCGGCAAGGCGGCCATCGCAAAGGGAGTCAAGGCGGGCGACCTCGTCCGCGCGGTCAGCCTCGTCTGCGGCGGTTCCGGCGGCGGAAAACCGGACTCGGCCATGGGCGGCGGCAAGGACCTGCTCCTGCTCGACGACGCGCTGGCGAAGGCCGATAATTTCGTGGCTGAAAAATTAGGACTGTAAGGAGGCTTTCATCATGTCCGACTGTCTGTTCTGTAAAATCGCGGCGGGAGAGATCCCGTCGAAGAAGGTGTACGAAGATGACCTGTGCTATGCCTTTTACGACATCGACCCCAAGGCTCCCGTTCACTTTCTGGTGATCCCGAAGCAGCATATCCCCTCGGCGGCGGCCGTCACCGCCGAGAACGCGCCGGTCGTGGCCCATATTTTCGAGGTCATTGCCCGCCTGGCATCCGAGATGGGTTTTCAGGACGGCTTTCGCGTGGTCTCCAACGTGGGCGAGCAGGCGGGCCAGTCGGTCTTCCACCTCCATTTTCATGTCCTCGCCGGCCGCGATATGACCTGGCCTCCGGGCTGATCGGATCCGCCTGTTCCGGATTCACACGCTGCGCCTCCGGCGGGACCGCGCTCTTTCGATCGACCGGAAGAGGGCGGCCTGCCGGAGTTCTGCGTTTTTGCGGCGAGATGTTTATGAGGTGATCGGTATGAAGTTTCGGCGGATGGGCGGCGTCAGGGCGGGCGAAGTATAATGCGGAAGCTGGCTACCGCCGCCCTCTCTTACTCCGCTGCTGTTTTTCTGGCGGAGTACCTGCTGTCCCGGGGCCTGTGGCTGCTGGCGGGGGCGGTCTGCGCGCTGCTTGCCCTCCTGGTCCGGCGCCTGCGGCCTGCGCGGCTGCGCCTTTTTCTCATCGTGCTCGGCCTGGCCGCCGGTTTTCTGTGGTGCCGCGCGTATGACGCCGTTTTTTACGCGCCGGCGGAGGCGCTGGACGGCCGGACCGTTCTGCTGGACGCCACCGTGACCGACTGGCCGCGGGAGACGGATTACGGCGTTTCGGTGCCGGTGCGCGTCCATACCGACGGAAGGCCCGACATCGCCGCCCTGCTCTATGCCGACGCCGACTCCGCCGGGCTTTTCCCGGGCGACCGCGTCTCGGTGGTCGCCGCCTGCCGCCTTGCCGAGCACACCAAAAGCGGGGAAGAGATCACCTATTACACCGCCAGGGGACTTTTCCTGACCGCCACGGCCTACGGAGCGATGACCGTCGAATCGCCCGGGCGGGTTTCCCCGCGGTACTGGCCGCAGATGGGGGCAAAGGCGTTGAAGGAGACGGTGGCCGCCGTCTTTCCCGCCGATACCGCCCCGCTGATGACCGCGCTGCTCACGGGAGACCGGGACGGCCTGGACGATTCCACGAATACCGCGCTGCGGCGCACGGGCCTGGCGCACATCGTGGCGGTCTCGGGGATGCATGTCTCCTTCCTGGCCGGCCTGCTTACGCTGCTGCTGGGAAGACGGCACCGCCGGAGCTCGGCCGCTCTCATCCTCGCCGTCCTCGTCTTTTTTGCGGCCCTGGTGGGGAACACGCCTTCGGTGCTGCGCGCGGTCTTTCTCTGCGCCTGTCTGCAGCTCGCGCCGCTGCTGGGGCGTGAAAACGACACGCCCACCACCCTGTCCGTCATTCTTGCCCTGCTCCTGCTCCAAAACCCGCACGCTTCCGCCAACGTTGGGCTCCAGCTCTCCTTTGCCGCGGTGGCGGGCATCTATCTGTTCGCCGCCCCGCTCTATGACCGCTGGACGAAGCGGCTGCACGGAAGGAAATTTCCCGTCTCCGCGGCGCGGCTCCTGCTGGGGGTCCTTTCGGCCAGTCTGAGCGCGGTCCTCTTTACCACCCCGCTGGCGGCGTACTACTTCGGCACCGTCTCTCTCCTCGCGCCCTTTGCCAATCTGCTTGCCGCCTGGGCGGTCTCGCTTGCTTTTACGGGCGGCCTGCTCGCGGCGGCGGTCGGGCTCGTTTTCCCCGCGGGCGGCGCCGTGCTGGCGTTTGCCGTGTCCGTCTTCCTGCGCTATCTGCTGTTCGTCGCTTGGGCCTTGAGCAGGCTGCCCTTCGCCGCCCTCTCGCTGGGCTCGGTCTACTACGCGCTGTGGCTTGGTTTCGCCTATACCGTGATAGGCCTGTTTCTCCTGTGGCGGGGAGAGAAGAAGCGCCCTGCCTTCGCCGCCGGCGCCTGCCTGGTCACCCTGCTCGCCGCCGTCTTCTTTACGAACAGGATGGTCACCGGGTCCGCCTTCGTGGTGTCGGTGCTCGACGTGGGGCAGGGACAGAGCATCGCGCTTCAGTCCGGCGGGTATGCGGCGCTGATAGACTGCGGGGGCAGCGCGGCTGAAAACGCGGGCGATGTGGCCGCCGATTACCTGCAGAATTTCGGGCGTACCACCCTCGATCTTCTGGTGCTGACCCACTATCACGCGGACCATGCCAACGGGGTCGCCCAGCTGATGGAGCGGCTGAAGGTCAGGGCGGTACTTCTGCCAGACGTGGACCCGGGCGCCGCCGGGCGTCTTGCGGTCGAGGCGCTGGCGAGACAGGAGGGCTCCGAGCTCCTTTATGTCACGAGAGACACAAATATGACGCTGGGCAGGGCCATGCTCACCCTGTATGCCCCGCTCGGCGGAGAGGGGGAGAACGAGGACGGGCTCTCGGTTCTCGGCACCGCCGGGGACTTCGATGTGCTCGTCACCGGCGATATGAGCGCCGAGATGGAGGCGCGGCTGATCGCGAGACATCCGCTGCCCGATATCGAGCTGCTGGTCGCAGGCCATCACGGCTCCGGGCAGTCCACCTCGGCTGCGCTGCTGGCCGCCGTCACGCCGGAGACGGCGGTGATCTCGGTGGGCGCCAATCCGTACGGGCTGCCCGCCCGGGAAACTCTGGACAGACTGATGGAACAGCAGATCGCCGTGTACCGCACCGATCTTGCGGGCACCGTCACCGTCACCGTTCCTTAACCTATTCAGGAGGAGGTCCGCTATGCCACCGAAATCAAAGGCGGATACCGCGGCATATACCCAGCTGAAAAAAGACATCGCCGCCGACGCGATCGGGAAGCTCTATCTGTTCTGCGGGGAGGAGGCCTATCTGCGC
>CAZVHV010000091.1:0-7034 GCA_964627025.1 uncultured Oscillospiraceae bacterium
GCTCCCCGTGGGGGGAGCGACTTGGCGCTATTGTCGGCGTTGCCAGTTTCTCCAGATTTCAATCCACGCTCCCCGTGGGGGGAGCGACCCTGGACAAGCATGGTTATGATTTCTGGATTTTGATTTCAATCCACGCTCCCCGTGGGGGGAGCGACCTGGAGGGCCGGGAGATCACAGGCTTCAAGGTAGTGATTTCAATCCACGCTCCCCGTGGGGGGAGCGACAGCAAAAACAAACAAAATCAGCGCTTCAATTTTGGCAAGTTGTTCAAAAGAGAGACTGATTACTGTTTTACCGATCATGATTTCTGATCTTCAGATCGTTTTCTTCCGCTTTTTTTCTGTTTTTTCTGGTGCGAAGCTGCCTGCATTTATATGTGAACCTCTACTTCGCACCGTTCATATCATGAGGACGTCCTCTGGCCGGTATGTGTGCTTGCAGCCAAAATGCTCGATTTTCTTTTCATATCGATTCCCCAGATAATAGAAGCGCAGGCTGTCCCTTTCCCGGTCCATAATGGCACACAGTTTGGCCTGCAGACTTCTGCACTGCGCCGCATCGAGGGCGCACTCAAACACGGAATTCTGAACACGCTGCCCGTAGTTGACGCATTGTTTCGCAATCTGCCGCAGTCTCTTTTTGCCAGCAGTGTCTTCCGTATTGACATCATACGTAATAACGACCAACAATTTTCTTCACTTCCACAAAAATGGCGGATAGGCATCCAGATCTCCGCGCAGATATCGGGCCAGCAGCAGTGCCTGTATATACGGTATGATGCCCCACTGCAGTTTTTCGTTCAGGTAGGGATGCGTGATGGTGTCCTTCTTTTTTTCCTGCCAGTTTTTCAGAAATATGCGCCGCGCTTCCTCGGTGAGCAATACCGCGCCGCTCTCGCGCACTTCAAAGGCATCCGGAGAGACCATGCGGTTATTGATCAGTGTCAGTACGAAGCGGTCCGCCATGCACGGACGGAGTTCCTCCATCAAGTCAAGTGCGAGAGAGGAACGGCCCGGCCGATCACGGTGCAAAAAGCCAACATAGGAGTCCAGTCCTACGCTCTCCAGTGCGGAGGCGCAGTCATGCGCCAGCAGACTGTACGCAAAAGAGAGCATGGCGTTGACATTGTCCAGCGGAGGACGTCGATTTCTGCCTGAAAAACAAAAGTTCTCCTTTTTACTTAAAATCATATCGTCAAAAACCCCAAAATACGCTGCGCCCCCCAGACCCTCGATCCCCCGCAGGGAGTCCATGGAGGTTTCCTCGGCGACCAGCGGAAGCAGTTCTTTTAATTTTGCAGAAGCTGCCTTCAGTTTTTCTTCCTCCACACGAGGCCCGTGATCGCGCCGGGTTCGTTCAATGCTCCAACGGGCATTGTAGAGCTTGCCGAAAATCATGGTACGCGCCGCGCGGCAGCTGAGAGCCGGATCATCCGCGACCCGGTACTGCATGCGGCGAAGCAGCACATTTCCGCTGCTCTCCCCACAGGTGCGGGCCAGAAATTTTCCTCTTGGGGTGCAGAAAACAAGCCCTATCCCGCGAGAGGCACAGGCGCCCATCAGCGCAGGCGACGCTCCTGCATAAGAAAACGATACGATGCCGAACAGATTATGCAGCGGATAGCGCGCAACCACCTGTTTTTCCCGGTTCGCCACCACGTTTTCACCGTCCAGAGACAAATAGATGTCCTCAGAGGTCACAAACAGCGTATTAAGCAGATGCCTCATGATTCGTTCTCCAGACTCCCGCGCAGGTAGTCTTTAACCGGGCGCGTGTGCATCAGCTTGGGCAGGCACAATTCTTTCATGGAACAGGCATTGCACGCTCTGGTCGGCTTGACCTTCGGCGTGTAGCCCCGCCGATAGAGCGCGTGCATTTCATCTAAACTGTCCCGCACGTTCTGCCGCAGTTCCTCCGTAAAGGAGACGGCGATCCTGCGCCGGATCTCGCCGAAGTAAAGCGCGCCCTCCGGGATGGCGCAGCAGAGCATTTCCTCCAGACACATCGCCTGCCCGCAAAGCTGCAGGGCGTCCCCGCTCTGATCGTTGGGCGCTCCGCGCTTATATTCCACAGGATACGGCTGCCACAGCCCCTCCCGCCCATCCAGCGGGACTCCATCCGCGCTGCGGAAGAACTCCAGCACGTCGCACGCGCCGGAAACGCCGAGCGTGCGGGAAAACACGTTCATTCCACGCGTGATCAGCAAATCGCCCCGGCTTTCCCGAAAGCCCTTGTCGTGGGCGTTTTTATGCATGAGCGCACCGTCCACGGTCCGGAAATTTTCCGCCCACTGGTTTTCAATATGGATCAGCGCCCATTGCCTTCGGCAGAATTTGAAATGCTGCAGTCCGGACAGCTGGAGGAAATCCCCTTCCTTATAGTCCATCGACTGTCTCGCAGGTCAGGCCGGGCAATTCTTCCGGCGTGATGCTGTAGTCCTCCGGACTCGACGGCACATCCACGCCGTCCTTCAATTCGATCTTCAGGGAACGGTGTACCTTCGCGGAGGAGTACTGCCCCGTCGGACAATTATGCTCCCACCAGTAGAGTTTATAAATTTCCATGGAGCCCTCGGGCCGCGCGGCGGAAGCGTCATTTTCAAACAGGGTCCGCAGGCACTCCTTGACCAGCGCGGCGTCTTCCTCGCTGAAACCGGTCTTCTGCGCCAGCTGGACATTGATGGAACCCTTGATTTTGTACAGTCCGAACCGCACCATGTGCTTCATGCCCATGGTATCCGCGGCGCGCGTTTCAGACGGTTCGCCGTTGACGCTCTTTGTGATCTGCATGGAGTGCACCTCCACCGGCGAAATGCTGACGGCCTGATGGATGGATACGGGGCCCCGTACACCGACAGAGACGTTGTTTTTATCATTGGATTTAATGGCGAACACCTGACCGAAGCTGCGCACGTCGGTCCACCTCTCACAGGCGAGGCGGGCATATTCCTCCCGGTCCTTGATCTTTCCCATCGTCGCGCCCGCGCGCTCGCTGAGGCTCTTAAAGCCGTCGTCACAGCGGTCGTCGGACTGGACAAAAATCTTTTCTCCCAGGTCCTGCATCCGGTTGCGGAGCTTGCGTTTGACGCATACGTCTGAAATTTCGCCGAACCCGTTATAGTCTGTGCGGGGGCGGTTGCCGTTCAGGGGATCGCCATTGCTGTTGGCCATCGTGACCGAAGCGAGCACGACGAAATCAATTTTGTTCTTCAGCAGACTCATGTTTATTTCCCTCCGTTACAGATGTTTGTTTTTTCTGGGTCAGCGCCGTGCGCTGATGGTAATATCCGAGCAGGTAAGTATCGGCGAGCTTTTTGCCGAGCTCCGGGTCGTCTGCCGGGGGGAGCTTGTCCGTGATCTCTCCGATGATGTTCTTGAAATAGGCCCTCAGTCCCGGAGAGAGGTGGGCAAAATAAGGATTCAGCGCCTCCTCCAGGATCCGCCACGCGTACAGCGGACGCTGCGAGAACACCGACTGCATGCGGATGGCGTTCGGTTCCCGTTTCTCCTCCTGTTCATAGGTGCTGCGCTCGGCCTGCTCGGCCACGGCCAGCAGGCGGCCGAACAGGTAGCTGCGGTCCAGACTGTTGGTATCCAGTGCCAAGGTCCACTCCTCCTTTTTTAGACGGTCATTCCGATATTTTCTTACGACAGCGCAGGTGGTCGCCAGCAGGGTTTCCCGGTTTTCGGGGGTATAGGCCAGCGGCGTCCCGGCTTTTACAGTCAGCGCGCGTACGATGTCGGCGGGAACGCTCTGACGATCGACGATGCAGTGCAGCAGGCGCTGGACGTGCTCCCGCAGCACATGGTCGTCCGCCTCTATAAAATTACCGCGCTGGGTCCCGAATGCACAGACGGCGATGCGCTTCAGCGCCGGCGACTGCATCCCGTAGACCCTGCTGTTCCAGCAGCAGGTAGCGTACCAGTCCTCAAGGCGGCTCAGGAAGTCCGATGCTTTCAGCTCATGGTAGTACGTGACCGACAGACGCCCCGTGGTGGCCGCATCCAGCACCGCAACGACCACGTCGTCCGTGGGATGCAGCGCCTGCCGATAGCCGCCGAGCGTCCCCAGCAATTGTTTCCGATAGGCGACGAAGTCCTTCGTCGGCGGTTCCGCGGTCCGCATACCCAGAAATGCGAAGGTGGGAACGGGCCGGCCCTCCGGGTTCCAGCAGAGAAAGGTCCTGCCGCCCAGCGTCACGCCCTGGTTGGACGCCACCCAGCGCAGCGCGCTGTGCGCCTTCTGCGAGGCGGTGTAGCCGACGCTGCCGGCCTCTCTGGCCCTGGTGAACCTGCCGCGATAGGTGAACCCGGAAGCATCATTTGCGGAAATCAGCTTTGCCCCAAAGTTCGCCGCGAGGATTCCTTTTGGATGGGTTTCACAGAGGACGTCCTCCCGCCCGGAGATTAGGCAGAGATCCCGCTCCGCCTGTGCGCACAGGCTTGCGTAAAACGCCGTGAAGCTCTCAAAAAGCGTCACATCCATCCAGCAGGCGGGATGCGAAGTTTCGGGCGCGGGGTCGATGCGCCAGCGCACCATGCACTTGTCGTATTCGATCCCCTCGATCCGTCCGCCGCCGGGATTTCCCTGTGCATCCAGTGTGATCACGCCTGCCGCGGCGAGATCGTTTAGAATCGTGCCGCTCCGGATATAACGCAGGACTGCGCGCACCTTCGGATGAGAAAATTCCGACTTCGCCCATTGCTCCAGCTGCGTCAGATATGCCTGATATTTCTCGGCGCCCCAGGGCGCCAGATAGCGCAGCTGGTCGCACAGGGGATGGGCCTTTCTGTTATTGCCCGTGCGGCTGGCAGACTCCATCGTCACGGGAATGATGGTTTTATCCTCTCCTTTCGGAACCGTCCGCGCGCTTTGAAAGACACCGTCGTCGGTAATGCTCACCTCGATGTGGGCGTTCTGCACCATGTGCGATACCGGTGTCAGCGGCTCTTTTCCCTCCTCGGTCACGCTGGCCAGATGCGCCTGATTTTCATAGGTGCGGTATGCGGCCTGCAGCAGTCCCACCTACTCCGCCTCCTCTCCGAACTCATCCAGCCCCGTGAAATTGCCCTGTTCCACCCCAAAGGGTTTGACCGGCATATCACGCACGGCTCTGGCAATGGCGCACGCTTCCGGCTTTTCAAACGCGATCACGCCCCTGCGCATCACCGGGTACCAGAAGCGGACGGTCAGCTTCCCCCGGGTCTCGTCCGAATAGGCCTCGTCCGCATAGGTGATGCCGTGGTACATGAGGCCGAACGCCAGCTCGGGCGTCTCGTCATAGCAGCCCGTGCCCTCGCCAAACACGCAGGGCTCCACATACCCCTGGCACTCCCGGGTGCCCAGGAAAATATCCCGTCTGCCGCCGCGTGCAATCATGCGTTTCGCGATGTTATGATGCTTGTTCTCATTGCGGTCATGCGCCAGCTCCGGCCGGTTCTCATTCCAGACAAAGTGCGCCCGCACCTGATAGCGGCAGTTTTTTAAATAGGTATAGTAGGACAAGTCGTTGCCGCCGCTGTATTTGATGGGACGGATGCCCTTCACCTCGGTCTGAATGGGATTCATGACCCGCACCGCGTCGATCACCCAGGTCAGCGTCGGTTTCCAATACACGGATGATAGGATCCCCTTCAGCGCCTCATAGGTGGGGACCTGCAGGGTGCACTTTTCGCCCCCCACGCGCATAATCGGATCGGAGAACAGCGCATAATCGCCGCTGACCTCAAATTCCACCAGGTTTTTGTGTTGCATCTCACACCTCCAAAAACTGATCGTAATTTCCCTCAGGCTCAAAGCCCGTTTCCTCGTGATAAAACGCGGGGCTCAGCGCCAGGACCGTATCGCCGCAGAGACCGGAGAGTCCTTCGGATTCGGCTAAGCGCTTCACCTCGTAATCATACAGGGATATGGAAAATCCCTTTGCCTGTTTCAGCAGCTCCCGCCGGTAGTTCAAGTCATGCTGCGCGCGCGCCGAGCGCAGGTCGGACAGCAGTTCAATCCCATCCCCGTAGGGGACCAGCACATCCACCGTATTGTCCTCAAAGACGCAGAAGCGGCTGCCCGCCGTCTGAAAGGCCTGCGCGACGATATGGGTGCCATAGGTCGGGCAGTGGAATCCGAAGGCGCGATTGTCCGAGAGCAGCTCGAACAGCGTCGTACCGTACTCCGGAAGGGGATAATCCTGTGCGCCGCGCGGCATGTCCGCAAACAGGCGGTGGTAGTACGCGCGGATGGATGCGTCCGATGCCGGATCGCCCCCGAAGGCCGCGCTGTCCCGGGCAAAGCTGACCAGCAGGGACTCCGAGGCCAGCTGCGACTCCCGGATCTCTTTCAGGCGGCTGAGATTTTCTCCCCGGATATTGACAATGTAGACCGCGCACAGCCGGCCGAATTCTCCGCTGCGGTTGCAGCGCCCCGCCGCCTGCACCACGTTGTCCATGCCGGCGGAAACGCGGATCACACACGCAAAGGAGAAATCCACGCCGGCTTCGACCAGTTGGGTGGAGACGCAGATCACGCGGCGAGACTGCTCCAGGCAGGAACGGATGTCTTTCAGCGTCCGGATGCGGTGCGCCATGCACATGGCGGTGGACAGATGAAACACCCGCGCGTCCGCGCCGCGCAGCGCACGGTAGAGCGTTTTTGCCTCCGCCTTGGTGTTGCAGATCAGCAGAAGGCTGTCTTCCCGCCGCATGATCTCCAGCACAAACTCCGCCAGCTCCTCCGTCGTATAGCCCTCGGGCCTGCGGCGGTCCATAATTTCCGTGCGGCGGAATGTTGCCCGGAGCGCCGGGTCGCAGGGCACCAGTTCGGGCGGCTCGGCGTACCGCAGCGCATGATCCACAGTCTCCAGACAGGGCTGCGTTGCCGAACATAGTACGATCGTCGCTCCGCAGACCTCGGTCAGAAAGTTCAGGGCCAGATTGAACTGCGACAGCATTCGACGTGGGACCGACTGCACCTCGTCGATGATGATGACGCTGTTGGTCAGGGCTTTCATCCGGCGGATGCAGGTGGTCTGGCCGGCAAAC
>CAZVHV010000092.1:0-6960 GCA_964627025.1 uncultured Oscillospiraceae bacterium
TCGATGATGCAGGTGCCGGACTCCTCCTCGGACATGGGGATCAATTTGATGTGGTCGGAAAGGGCCGCCAGCGACAGCCTCAGAGAGGGCGTCACATGCGCGATCCCCTGCGTGTCGCAGCCGGCGATGTAGATGTGCACCCACTCCCGCCGCTTGAGCTTTTCCGTGGCGCCCTGGATCATTTTGGCGATCACGGCGCTGGAGCTTTTCAGGCTTACCCGCACCACCTTTTCCGCAACGGCGATTGCCAGATCCCGCATGTCGTTTTTGGTCTCGTCCATCAGGGCGACCTGTGTGTGGGCTGCCTGCTCCAGAAATGTCTGCAGGTCCTTCTGCATGCGGTCAGCCTGTTCCTCCCGCTGCCGGCGGATCTCCTCGGCGGCGGTGGAAAGCCCCTGGGCATAGCCCTCCCGGAACCCTTCCTGACGTGCGCCCTCGCGAATCTGCTCGGCCTCCCGCCGGGCCGCGGCGCGGGCCTCCTCGCGGATCTGCTCCGCCTGCCGGTGCGCGTCCGACAGGATCGCCTCCGACTGGACCGCGGCGTAGTCGAACGGATTCTCACGCTCCGGCTGCGCCGCTTCCTCTGTCTCCGGTTCGGGCGACGCCGCCGGCTCGGCATGTTCTTCCGGCGGCTCCTCCGCCTTCTGGAACCGATACGGTTCGGCGGGCGGATGCATAAAATTTTTCAGGACATTACCCCTAAGCAATGATGTCGTCCTTTCCGCCCTTGATGATGATGATTTCGTTCTGTTCTTCCAGTCTGCGGATCACATCCACGATCCGCTGCTGTGCCTCTTCCACGTCTTTCAGGCGCACGTTGGTGGTGATCTCCAGATCGTCCCGGATGGTCTGCGCCATACGCGAGGACATATTGGCGAGCAGCTTGTAGGCCACCTCTTCGCTGGTCGCCTTGAGGGACAGCACGATGTCTCTCGGGTCGCAGTCCCGGATAAAGCGCTGGACCGAGCGGTCATCCATGGTGACCAGATCCTCAAAGACAAACATCCGCTTGCGGATCTCGTCGGCCAGCTCGCTGTTGTAGGAGGCCAGACCGTCAAAAATGCTCTTTTCACTGGTACGATCCAGATTGTTCATCACGCTGGCCACATAGTCGATGCCGCCCACCTTCACGTTCTTGTCCGCGATCAGCGTGGAGAACTTCCGGCTCATTTCCGCCTCGATGACCTTCATCGCCATGGGTGCGGCGCTCTCCATCTGAGCCATACTCTCCACCACCCTGATCTGGCGCTTCGGGTCCAGCTGCTCCACCACGCCGGCCGCTTTGTCAGGGGTGACATAGGACAGCACCAGCGCGATGGTCTGCGGCCGCTCATACTGCAGGGAGGAGAACAGGGACTTCGGATCGGCCTTGTTCAAGAAGGCGAACTGCCGGTTCTTCAGCGATTTTTCCACCTTTTCCAGCAGGCTGGTGGCGGTCTGCGGGCCGAAGGCCTTTTCCAGCACGGTGCGGGCGTATTCCAGCCCGCCCTCGGTCACCGCCTTATTGGTCAGGCACAGCTCATAGAAGTCGCTGAGCACATCCTCCGTCTGCTGATGATTGAGGTAGCCCAGCCGGGCGACCTCCAGGGTCAGGGTCTCCACATCTTCCGAGTCCATGTACTTATAAAGCTGGGAGGCCTTGTCCACGCCCAGGGAAACCACCACCGCAGCGGCTTTCTGCGCACCGCTCAGCGCCGGGGCCTTCGGCTTCTGGCTCTGAGGCGCCGCAGGCTGCGGGGAAGGATTCGGGGTCTCCGGAGCCTCGGTCTTTTCCTCAAGTTCCTCACTTTTACCGGCCCTGGCTCTGATTCTAGCCATTCTCCTCTCCTCCCCTCAGCCAGCCTTTCAGCATCTGCGCCGCAATTTCGGGGTTCTCTTCCGCAAATTTGCGGATCTCGCGCCGCAGCTGGATGCTCTTTTCGGTCTTGATATTCATAATGTCGGCGCCGGAATCCGGGCTTTCCTCGGTGACCGCGGCCATCGCCTCAGGCACCGAGCGCATGATCCGCTCCAGCTCGGCCTGTTTTTTGCGTCTGCGGTTCCTCCTCAGGACGGCGATCACGATCAGCAGGAGCAGGAGCAGCAGCGCGCCGCCGGCCGCGGCATAGATCGCCCAGCTTGGCAGCTCAAGACCTGTGGCGGGCAGGATGCCGGATTCCTGCGTATAGAACGGGGCTGACAGGATGGAGATTTTGTCCGCCTGCACGTTCGGGCTGATGCCGGCGGCCCTGGCCACATGATCCAGAAGCTGGCTGGAGTTTACGTTCCCTGCCGTCGTGCTGTTGATGGTCACGGACACCATCAGGTCGGTGACGGTGCCTGCCGTCCGCTCCACCTGCTCCTTGTCCGTGTTGACATTGTAATCCGTCTGTCCCTGGTTTTTGATGTAGGTTTCATTCCCGTTGACCTGAGTCCCGTTTTCCACATAAGTGCTGATGTCGGAATTGGACCCGCTGCCCACCGCGCCGCCGGCGGTGGTATTGTCGCCCCGGACGACTTCCTGATCGTAGACCTTGGAGCCGATGATCCCCTCGCCCTTGGTGCTGCCGTCGGCAGCCCAGGTGGGTTCGGTATACTGGGTGGTCTCCCCCACGGTGTGACTGACATCCACGGTGCTGTTCACCGCGACCCGCACGTTATCCGCGCCGTAAAGCGGCGTCAGCACCGCGAGGACCTGGGAGCGCACCTTACTGTTGACCTCGTCTTCCAGCTTCAGCTTCAGTTCCGACGAAGTGGCGGAGGAGACGGAGGAATCGCCGGCGTCATATTCATTCCCCTGCGAATCGGAGATGGCGATATTGTCGATCTGCAGCCCCTGGACCGCATGGGCCACCAGATTGCGGATGGCGGTGGCCTGCTGATCGGACAGCTTGGCGCCGCCGGTCATGGTCACCATGACCGAAGCGGAGGCTTCCACCACATTGCCGCTGTCAAGCACATAGCTGTGGTCCTCGCCCGGGGCGATAGTGACCACAGCAGCCTTCACGCCGTCCATGCACCGGATGACCCCCGCCATGCGATCCTGAAGATCCTGGAGATATGCCATCTGCCGGTCGGATTCCGTGGACATGGTGCCCACGCCCGCCCGGTAGGTCTCATACGCAAATCCGGAGGTCGGATAGCCCTGCAGCAGCAGGTCCGCTTTCAGCTGCGACTCCTGCGACTGGGGCACCAGAATGGTGTCGTTGCCCTGTACGCGGTAATCGGTCACGCCGTTGTCGTTTAAGTAGCTGACAATGGAGGAGAGATCCGAGGAACTCAGCCCTGTGAACAGCGCGGTGTACGGTTTGTTATTTAAAAAAAAAGCGATGGCGACCGCTGCCAGAACCGCCACACACAGAAAAACGCCCATGGCAATTTTGGCTCTTTTGCTCATTTGGCTGAAAAAGCGTTTTGCCGTCTCCCCAAATGTCTTCAGCTTGTCTTGCAACACGATACCCCCGGCCCTATGTTATGGAAATCAAAAAATCACAGGCTGATGCGGGTCAACTCACTGTACGCGTCCAATGCTCTGTTCCGCAGCTGCACCAGCAGGTCTACCGACAGCTGAGCCTTCGTGCTGGCAATGGTCAGTTCGGCCGGGTTATCCAGCTGGCCGGTTGACAGAAGGTACTCCGCCTGATTTTTTTCCGCATCCGTTGTCTTTACATTATCGATGGCATTCTGAAAAACATCCGCGAACAGGCCCGTTCCGGACTCGCCCGCGCTGTCCGCCGTCTTGCCGTTTACAGTTGAAAATGCGTTCCACAGAGGTTCAATTCCCCTGAATGGCTCTGTATTCATCTAAAAAGCCTCCTTAGCGCGATTCCTGACGTTCCCTTGCACGCGCCCCTTTTCCGGCTCACTTGCCGATCTCCAGCGCCTGATTGACGACGGTTTTCAAGGTGTTCAGCGCCGTTACCCCGGCCGAGTACGCCTGCGTCGCAGCCATGGCGTCGGTCACTTCCTTCACCAGGGTCACGTTGGGATACTCCACATACCCGTTTGCGTTGGCGTCCGGGTTGGTGGGGTCGTAGACCAGCTTCAGGTCGGACGAGTCCTCCACGATCTGTGTGACCTTCACGCCGCCCGCGGTCTCATATCCCGCGTTTCCGGCGAGGCTCCGCTCCGCCAGCATCCGGCGGAAGCTGTCCCTTCCATCCTGCGCCTGGAAAACGACCATTTTCCGGCGGTATGGGCCGCCACCCTCCGTGCGGGTGGTATTCATGTTCGTGATGTTCTCAGATACCACATCCAGGCGCAGCTGCTGTGCTGTCAGGCCCGAACCGATGATATCCATCGAGCTGAGAAACGCCATGTCAGTTCCCCCTTCTTCCAGACAGATCCTGCGGCGCTCAGCCGTTGATCGCCTTGTTCAGAATCGAAAAATCCCCGGATATGGCGTTCATGGCGTACCGAAGCTGATAGGTGTTTCGCGCAAGCTCCACACCCTGCTCGGTCAGGTTGACGCCGTTTCCGTCCAGCCGGGTGCTTTCCTGTCCGGCCACATGGGTCACGGGAGCGGTATCGCTGATCGCGTCCCGGATCGCGTCGGACGAATCGCTGCTGCCCGCGGCCGACTGCAGCCGGCTGCGCAGCGCCTCCTCAAAGGTGACATATTTCGCCTTGTAATTCGGCGTCTCCACATTGGAAATATTGTCCAGAATGGCCGTCTGCTTCGTCCACAGGAAGTCCGCAGAGCGTTCCATCATCAGCTGGGAATTGCTGGTCAGCCAGTCCATCCGTCCACCGCTCCTCCGTCTTTTCGTAACTTCAAATCAGGAATTTGGAAAAGAAATTCCCCTGCTGTACCATTTCTCGCAATTGTATAAGCAGAGATGATTATAGTCGGATTGCGTCGAAAACGCAACTGAAAATTTCTTATTTTTGCCAAAATGATTGACTTATTTTGTATTTCGTATTTAATTTTTTGTTTTATTTATTCATTTCAGGAAAACCATAGCCATTATCCCAGAATTCCAGTGGGATATCCATGTTTTTTGTGCGGATAGCAGATTCTTTTATCGTTTCGTTCTTTTGCAAAAAAAATTCACTTTTCTATTTTATTTTATTTTCCGTTCCTTTTGACGCAACATTGATCCTCCATGCGGTCCCTTTTTATAAAGTTATATTTTATATCATTAATTATGAATAATTATTAATTTGTACCTTTTTTCTCCTTTCCTGTTTCGCAGCCGGCCTACGGCTTTCAGATCTTCCTTTTTTTAAAAAAACCGACATATCCTGTCACGCCACGATGCGCAAGACAGGATGTGTCGGTTTTTAACGAATTATCCCCCCTTCCAGGGGGGTGATCTCCCGCGTTTCCGGCTTTGCCGCCGTTACGTCTCGCTTTTGCCGGGCGAGGGATCCTGCTTCCCGGCGCGCCCCATTCCCTTCAGAAAATCCATCAGTTCGGCGGGCGGCGCCTCTCCCTTTGCGGCGGCCTGGTTGGTGTCCATCGCCGCGCGCAGTTCGTTCCGCAGGATGGGCATGCTGCGTGGCGCATCGACCGCCAGGCGCACGCGCCCTCCCGGCTCCACCGAAACCACCGTGACGCGGATGTCCTCCCCGATGAGGATGGACTCTCCGGGTTTGCGCTGTAAAATCAGCATACCCTGTCCCCCTCTTTCCTGCCGAACCCGGAAAGCGGATGGCGCATTTCATATCCTTCGGCGTCCAGAATGACCTGGGCAGCCGCACCGGTGTCCTCGTTCACCGCCACGGGGCATTTGAGATTTACCGTGCTTTCGGAGACCGGGCTGCGCACCACGCAAAGGACATACCAGCACAGCTCCTGGCTTTGCTTTACGCCCAGCGCCTCCAGCTCCGGCAGCGGGAGGACCGGCACATAGTCCGGCTTGAGCGAAAAGGGATTCATAGCCACAAACGCCAGTCCCGGGGTGGCCAGGCTCTGGAAGCAGAGCAGGGTCCCGGCACTGCCCGCAAAAGGAAGGAGGAGAAACCGCTGTTCCTCTTCAAATCCAAACAGGCCGTTCTGAAACCGGAGGACATCCGCCTCCTGATATTCCACCTGTCCAAAATACTTTGTATCCGCCCACATGAAATGTTCACTCTCCTCAGGCCTGCACGTCCACCGGCTCGTATTCGGGATCGGCGGACGGCGGGACGTACAGCGGGCCGCCCACATATTTGATGACGACGTCCGGCTTCTGTGTGACAGAAAACTGGATATCGCCGGGGATAAACTGAATATCCCCCTGCTGGGTGCGCCAGTCAAAATTCAGCTTGTCCATTTCGTAGCGGATGCTCATCTGGCCTCCGTCCCAGCTGATATCGGCGCCCTGCGTGGGCAGAAACCGGATGCCGACATTGGTCTTGAGATTGCGCGTCTGGCTCTCGGCGGCAAACTGGGACACCATATCCTCCCCGATCTTGGCCTGCAAAAGAAGCTGGCCCTGCCTGGCATAGGCGGCGGTGGCCTGATAAGCCGCCTGCTTTCCGGCGGCGGCATTCTGCCGGATCACGGTGGCTGTGGTCGGAAACACGGAGTTGCGCGCCTCGAAGGTATCCAAATTCAGGCGGATCGGGCTGCTCTGGATGCGCATACCGCCCTTCTCTCTGGAAACCGTCATGTCCACGGTTCCATGGGTGTACTCCAGTCTCGCATCGGTGATCCTCATTTCAATCGAGATGGGGACCGACTTGATTTCAATCAGCGGATACGTCACAGGGGGTTACCTCCTTTTGGAAACGGGTTTTCATGGCCGAAACACCGACCGCTTCAGTCCCGAAGGACTCTAATTCATGTAATCGATCAGGGACTGGGAAAGAATACTGTTCCCTACCTTCAGCGCGGCATTGTAGCAGTACTGCGCCCAGGAAAAGTCGGTGATGGCATCCGCCAGGTCCGCCTGCTCGATCCCCAGGATCTGATCGTTGAGGTCGTCGGACATCCCGGTCAGACGGGTGGCGTTGCCCTCCAGATAGGAGGACTTGCCGTCCAGCTCGGTCCACTTG
>CAZVHV010000093.1:0-2992 GCA_964627025.1 uncultured Oscillospiraceae bacterium
AAAAGGGAAGATTGGAAAAATCTTTACACATCGCGGATACCTCCGTTGACAGACAGCTGCGTTCAGAGCTGCTCAAAGAGCAGGCGCATCAGCGTGGACGCGCCGTCCTGGTAATTGGGACCTTTTTCACCGGTCTCTTCGCAGTAGGGCAGGCCGAGGGCGGTGTCCCTGCGGCTGTCGTAAAGCAGATACGGCACGGGGTCGCCGTCGTGGCCGCGGGTGCTGGTCAGGGTCTTGTGGTCGGACAGAAGGAGAAGCCGGTAGTCAATGCCCTCCCTGTCCAGCGCGGCGGTCAGGGGCGTGACCACCCGGCTGTCCAGCCATTCGATGGCCTGGAGCTTACCGGGCAGGTCGCCGTTGTGGGTGCACTCGTCGGGGGCCTCGATGTGGATGGCGGCAAAATCCTTGCCCGATTTCAGCGCCTCGACGGCGGCGTCTACCTTGCCCTCATAGTTTGTCTCCAGTTCGCCGGTGGCGCCCTCGACGAGGGAAATATCCAGGCCGGCCAGACGGGCGATGCCGTGGCAGAGGGGGACGGCCGAGATCACGGTACCGGTCTTTTGGAACTTGTCGTAAAAGCTGTCCAGCGCCACCGCGGTGCCCTCTGCCCAGAACCAGACGCCGTTGGCGGGCAGCTTGCCGCTCGCGCGGCGCGCCTCGTTGATGGGGTGCCTGTCCAGGATGGTGTGGGCCAGTTCCATCAGCTCGCTCAGGACGGCGGCATTGGCACAGCCCGAGGGCAGCAGCGGAGCAATGACCTCGCCCAGATGATCGTGCGGCGGGATCAGCGTGATGCCGCTGATGTCCGCCCCCTTCTGTACGGCGATATGGCGGAAGGAGGCGGCGGGGTGGACCCGCATACCGGCCTTTTCGGCGGCCGCCTTGAAGTCCGGGTGGGCAAACAGGTACTCCACCAGCGCGATGGAGTCCTCTCCGTCGATGGAGCCGCCCGAGTGGGAGAGGATCTTCCTGCTGGCAAAGGGCAGGCCGCTGTCCTCATAGGTCACCATGTTGCAGCGGTAGGACACGTCGCCCGGATCCAGGTGGATCCCGGTGGCGGCAGCCTCCAGCGGCGAGCGGCCGGTGTAGCAGCTTCTGGGATCCGCCCCGAAGATGGAGAGGATCGCGGTGTCGCTTCCGGGCGGCAGGCCTTCCGGGCAGTTGCGGACGCCGCCGACGATACTGCGGGCGGCAAGGGCGTCGATGGTGGGAATGTTCGCGTGCTGCAGCGGGGTCTTATTTCCAAGCTCGGGCACGGGGTTGTCGGCCATGCCGTCGCCGATGACGAGAATATATTTCATCCGATAGCTTCCTTTACTTCTTTCTTTCTCAGGTTGGTGAGGAAATTGTCCATGCGGGTCAGGGCCGTTGCGATGTCCTTCATGGAGGTGGCGTAGCAGCAGCGCACAAAGCCCTCGCCGCCCGGGCCGAAGGCCGAGCCGGAGATCACGGCGACCCTCTCCTCCATCAGAAAACGCTCGCAGAACTCGTCCGAGGTCAGCCCGCTGCTTCTGATGCAGGGAAATACGTAAAAGGCGCCCTTTGGCTCAAAGCACTGCAGCCCAATCCGGCGCAGCCCCTCCACCAGATAGCGGCGGCGGCCGTCATATTCATCGCGCATGCGCTCAATGTCCGGGTCCCCGTTGCGTACAGCCTCGATGGCGGCGTACTGTCCCACGGTGGGCGCGGACATGATGCCGAACTGATGCAGCTTGGTCATGGCGGCCACCACCGGCTTGGGCGCGCAGACGTAGCCGATGCGCCAGCCCGTCATGGCGTGGCTCTTGGAGACACCGTTGATGACGATGGTGCGGTCATACATATCGGGGATATTGGCCATGGAGACATGCCTCTGCCCATAAGTAAGCTCGGCGTAAAGCTCGTCGGAGACCACCATAATATCGGTGCCGCGCAGCACATCGGCGAGGAGCTGCAGGTCGTCTCTGTCCATGATGCCGCCCGTGGGGTTGCAGGGAAACGGCAGCAGCAGCGCCTTGGTGCGCGGGGTGATGACCGATTTCAGCTCCTCCGGGGTCAGGCGGAACTCATTTTCCGCTTTCAGCTCCAGGTAAACGGGGGTCCCGCCGGCCATGGCGACCAGCGGACCGTAGCAGACGAAGGAGGGCACGGGGATGATGACCTCGTCGCCGGGATTAATGATGCAGCGGAAGGCCAGGTCGATGGCCTCGCTGCCGCCCACGGTGACCAGGATCTGGCTGGCAAAGTCGTAGTTCAGCTGGAAACGGCGGTGCATATAGGCCGCGATCTCACGCCGCAGCTCGGCCATGCCGGCGTTGGAGGTGTACTTGGTGAATCCCTTCTCCAGCGAATAGACGCCGGCGTCGCGGATATGCCACGGGGTGATGAAGTCCGGCTCGCCGATACCAAGGGAAATGGCGTCCTTCATCTCCTCTAAAATATCAAAAAACTTGCGGATGCCTGAAGGCGGAATCTCCTGAATCCGTCCCGACAGAATTGCATCATAATTCATACGAAGATAAACTCCCTTTCCTGCTGCTCCTGTTTTTCAAAAATCAGGTGCTTTTCCTTGTATTTTTTCAGGATGAAGTGAGTGGCGGTTCCGGTGACATCTTCCAGGGGGGCGAGACGCTCGCCCACGAACTGAGCGACCTCCTTGAGCGTACGGCCGGAGATGATGACGGTGAGGTCGAAGGCGCCGGACATCAGATAGACGCTCTCCACTTCCTCATATTGATAAATACGCTCGGCGACGCGGTCAAATCCCTCGCCGCGCTGAGGCGTGACCTTCACCTCGATCAGCGCGGTGACATCTTCCCGGTCGGTGCGGTCCCAGTCCACGATGGCCTTATATCCAAGAATGATCTTCTCATCCTCATACTTCCGTATGGCAGCCTTCACCTCATCTGCCGTCATACCGGCCATCGACGCCAGTTGCTCGGTGGTCAGGGAACAATCCTCTTCCAGCAGCCGCAGCAGCTTCGTCATGCTATCTCCTCCCTATCTGCAGTCA
>CAZVHV010000093.1:3002-6933 GCA_964627025.1 uncultured Oscillospiraceae bacterium
TTGGGGTACTACTTTTGGGTCATACATATGGTTAATACAATATTATATACACGGAGGATCAAAAAGGCAATCCTGCAAATAAAACATAGGCACGCCGCAGCGGCGTGCCTATGTTGGATAAAATCACATCTGTTTACTTGAATTTCACCGCCGTGCCGTAAGCCATCACCTCTGCGGCGCCCTGCATCACCGACGCGGAGGCATACCGGATATTGACCACCGCATCCGCCCCCAGCGCCTCGGCCTCGGCCACCATGCGCTTGGTGGCCAGCGCGCGCGCCGTGTTCATCATCTCGTTGTAGGCCTTGAGCTCGCCGCCTACCAGTGTCTTGAATGCCTGGGTGATGTCCCTGCCGATGTTTCTGGTCTGGATGGTGCTCCCCTTGACCACGCCCAGCATCTCCAGTTCCTTGCCGGTAATATAGTCAGTATTTACCAAGATCATCTTCTTCACCGCTCCTTATCTCCCTGATTCGCTGTCTCGTGACAAACACCGTAACGCCAATCGCCGCCAGCGGGATCAGCGCCCCTGTCAGCTTGGCTCCGAAAGAGAGCTCCCGCGCGGAAAAGTACAGCACTGCCCAGAAGGCGAACCAGGCAATGAGCAGCACGGCGACCACGATCGGCGCAATCATCTTTCCTTTGCGCACGGACCATTCCCCCTCTTTTCTCATTTAGATGAATTTCTAAATATAGCGTAGCACAACGGACCCGCACTGTCAAGGAGCAGAAAAAAAGAAATCCGCGGTTGACAGCAGAACCTGAAGCTGATATAATACTCAGGCACAATAAAGCAGGAAGGGTACCTCCATCCTCACCTCCCGCCGCCGGCGAAGGGGTCAACAGGAAGTGGGCAGCATCGGCGTGGCCGATGGTGTTCGTCGTGTGAAACGGGTACCTTTTCGGTATCCGTATTTTTATTTTCAGCCTGTGTCAGGAGGTGCTTTCATATCAGCAGCATGGCTCATCAGATCAACGAAGAAATCCGCGATAAGGAAGTCCGGCTGATCTCCGCCGACGGAGAACAGCTCGGCATCATGTCTCTCGAAGCGGCAATGGACAAAGCCGCCGAGCTGGACCTGGATCTTGTCAAAATTTCGCCCAACGCCGTCCCCCCCGTCTGCAAGCTCATGGACTACGGCAAATATCGTTTCGAGCAGACCAAGCGGGACAAAGAGGCAAAAAAGAACCAGCGGGTCGTGGAAATTAAGGAAGTGCGCATGTCCCCGGGGATCGACGTGAACGATTTCAACGTCAAGCTCCGCAATGCGCAGAAGTTTTTGAGCGAGGGCAACCGGGTAAAGGTCACCGTTCGCTTCCGCGGACGCGAAATGGCTCATACCGATATCGGCCAGCGCCTCCTGCTCAAATTCGCGGAGGACTGCAGTGAACTGGCCGCCATGGATAAGGAACCCAAACTGGACGGGCGGCACATGAACATGTTCCTCTCCCCCAAGGTCGTCAAGGAAGTTAAAAAGTAACTGTAAAAGGAGTACACCATTATGCCTAAGATCAAAACCCACAGCGGTGCTAAGAAGCGTTTCAGCCTCACCAAAAGCGGCAAGGTAAAGCGCTCTCATGCTTTTAAGAGACATCTGCTCAACGGCCATGGCAAAACCACCAAGCGCAAAAGAGGCCTCCGTGTCGGTGCTTACGCGGACACGACCAACGAAGCCGCGATCAAGCGCATGATTCTTTACAAATAAGAGATTTCACTCAGAATATAGGAGGCTGTTAAGCAATGGCTAGAATCAAAGGCGCAATGATGACGCGCAAGAGAAGAAATAAAATCCTGAAGCTCGCCAAGGGTTATTGGGGTTCCAAGTCCAAGCATTTTAAAATGGCCAATCAGCAGGTCATGAAGTCCCTTTCCTACGCATACACCGGCCGCCGCCTGAAGAAGCGCGACTTCCGTCAGCTGTGGATCTCCCGCATCAACGCCGGATGCAAGATGAACGGCATGAACTACTCCACCTTCATGAACGGCCTGAAGAAGGCCGGCGTGGAGATCAACCGCAAGATGCTCGCCGAGCTGGCCGTCAACGACAAGGCCGCTTTCACCGCCCTCACCACGATGGCGAAGGCAAAGCTGGCGTAATTTCCACACCTGTGCACACCCCGCTTTTTACAAAGCGGGGTGTGTTTTTCATCGCTCGGATATAATATTTAAAATTATATTTTGTAATATTCTTCTTGACTTTGTGCCACACTGATGGTACTCTTGAGCATGGGGTGATCGCTATGGATGAATCGGTCAACAGGTTGTCTCCGCACAGAAAATATCCCCGGGGCGAACAGGGCCGCACGCCGTACGACGGCCTCCGTCTCTGGTCCGCGCTCACTCACGGCACCGGCGCGGGGCTGGCCGTGCTCGGCACGGTTTTGCTGATCCTGCGCGCGGCCGCGGTCGGCACGGTGTGGCATGTCGTGTCTTTCTCCGTTTACGGCTTCACCATGATCGGACTTTACACAGCCAGTACGCTGTACCACAGCGTCCGCACCTCGGAATGGGGGCGCATGGCGCTGCGCAAATATGACCATGTGTCTATTTATTTCCTCATTGCCGGTTCCTATACCCCCCTTTGCCTCGTCGCCCTGCGCGGCGCGTGGGGCTGGTCGCTTTTCGGGGTCATCTGGGGCCTGGCGCTGGCCGGGCTGGCACTTTCGGTCTGCTGGATCATGGCGCCCCGGTGGCTGACGGCCGGCATCTACCTGTTCATGGGCTGGCTGGCGCTCATCGCCATTTATCCGCTGACGCGGGTCCTGCCCGCGGAGGGGCTCTTCTGGCTGCTGGCCGGGGGTGTCCTCTACACGATCGGCGGCGTGTCTTACGCGCTCAAGTGGCCGGGCCGCGGCAACGCCCACTTCGGCTGCCACGAGATCTTCCACGTCTTCATCGTACTCGGCAGCCTCTCCCATTTCCTGCTCATGTACCGGGTGATCGCTTACCTCTGATCTTTTTGCAGAATGCTCTGGCAGCTCCGGCCTCTTCGGCACGGGGCTGCTTTTTCATGCGATCAATCACAGCAGAAAACAAGTGCAGCGTTTCGCCCTCTTTCATATGATGGATGGAAGGGAGGTGTCGTTTTATTTGAAACGAGACGAAGGAAGCGCCGGCAGGTGCCGCCGGTGCGGAGAAGCCCTCTGCCCAAAATGCGGAAAATGCCATCGCTGTGCCGAGCAAATAAACGCGGGCCGCGTCAGATGCTCCTTCTGCGGAGAGGAGCTTTGCCCCAGATGCGCCAGATGCCATCGGTGCGGCCGGCACGGATATTACAGCTGCGTCCTCTGCCCCCCTGGACCACCGGGTCCTCCGGGTCCTCCGGGGACTCCGGGACGCGCGGGGATGCCGGGACTTCCAGGACTGCCGGGATTACCGGGATGCCCCGGACCGCCCGGACCCAAGGGCGAACCGGGGACCGGCGTCATAAGCGACTACGGATATTTCTGGAACACGACGGTGACGGAAAACAGCATCGAGCTGAATGAAAACATTCCGTTCGATGACGGCTCGGTCAGCACAGCCTCGGTCACCTACGACGCCGCGGCCAGGGAGCTGGTCCTGCGGAATGCGGGCGTTTATGACATCAGATTTTCCATAGCCGCGCAAAACCCAAATCAGGTAACCCTTTTTGTGGGCACAAGTCCGGTCGCCGGCGGGACCTACGGGGTCGATACCGGCAATACCGCCAACTGCGGTCACGCGCTGGTCAATGTGCCGGCAAACGGGCGGCTTTCCCTGAAAAATTACCTGACCGCGCAGGCCGGCGGCAGGATCACCCTCCGCGAGGACCCGGGCGGGGACCCGAAGGAGCCTCCCGCCGCGGTCAACGCCTCCATCCTGGTCGAACGGATCGGCTGAACCGTTCCGGACAGGGGAGCGCAAAAAAGCAGCCCCGCGCCGAAAAAGGCGCGGGGCTGCTTGATTTTT
>CAZVHV010000094.1:0-6914 GCA_964627025.1 uncultured Oscillospiraceae bacterium
TTTCCAATGAATCGGGAACCGGGATCAGTAAGTGTAAAGGTCTGCCAGGAAACGCCGAACAGCATGCTGATCCCGTAGGACTTGAAATTTTCATGCTTAAAACTGAGCATAAAAAAGATAACAGAGATTGCAAAATAAATGGAAAGGATAAAAAAACTGCCCTTTCTCATCCGTTTTATCTTCTGTTCTGTCCGGATGGGTTTGTTCGGAGAATCGACGGGCGCAAACTTATAAATGACAAAAAACGAAAGCACGAAAATAATGGCGCACGCGATGCCCATCAGGACCGGGTGATAAAGCTCTGCCAGGAGCCTTTTTGAAAGAAAGGCCGTCAAAGTACAGTAGAAAACGCTGAAAGAAGTGCAGAGCTCGGCAGTTCCCGCGTGGGCCCCGCCGCTGTATTTTCTTAAAATACTGACGGAAAAGCAAATGATCAAAGCCTCAACAGGCGCGCCGATCAATATGCCGGCCATCAAAATCAGGAGAGTGGTTATAAAAATCTGTATGATTGCGGTCAGACCGTATGCAATGACGGCTTCTTTTTCGTGGTCGTAGCCAAGCGATACTGAAATGCTATTCGCCAGTTTTCGTGCCAGCTTCTCCATCTTTCATTTCCCTTTTCTCCGCTGCTCTTAAAATTAAGTGACCGATCAGAATGAAAACACCGAAAAGTACGTTTGTTGGGATTGCGCTTATGGCCTGTGTTAATCCATCACTTGAACCTATGAACCCGATTGCTTTGTCGTAACCGTATACCAGGGATAAAAGGAGGATATTTAAAATTTCTGAAACCGCAATCAGGATAAAAGCTGCGATGGCGGAAGCTATTATTTGGATCGCTCGTGACAACTGGGTCTTATAGGCGAACTGAAACGCTAAGATGAAAACAAAGAGGGATAATACGGTATTTACGCCAAGCGCGATCGGCAAAAGCCGGATAAGATAGGTTGCTGTAGTGAAGGCCAGGGTCAGCAGCAAGTATTTTCGAGCGTCCAGTTTTGTTCTCGAGAATACATGAAGGGCGAGAACCGTCAGCAAAGATTGTGGGATACCGTTTACCAATAACACAATGGCATTAACTGAAATGTTGTTCACGAAATTGTCCTCTTCCGCTTATTATTTTGAAACGCCATATTGTTCATTGGCAGCCACGATCATGGAATAGAGCATCACGCAGACAAACAAATGAATAAAAACATCACCAAGGCTCAGTATGCTGTATCCGTAATCGATGTAATCGGTCAGGAATTTAAATTTTGTATCCGCACTGCCGAGGACATGGAGACTGTCCATCGAACCGAGCATATCCGGGGCGAGGTATCCCGTCAGGTAGGACAGGCTTGGAAAAACCGGCATTTTCCCGCCGTTTTGTGCGATCACAAATTTGTTCAGGAGGGTCCCGAAAACAACAGAGACCGATCCGAGGATCGCAGGTTGATAAAGCCGGTATACGAACAGCGCAAAGAAAAAGGACAGAATGATGGCCGGCTCAACGATCGGCACAAATTTTACAAAATAATAGGTGTCGAAAAAAATGCTGAACTGAAATACCACAAGCAGGCACTGTACGATCAGCACAGGGTAAAAAGTCCAGGAATAAAAAAGGTATTTCAATTTATAGTGCCGGACCTTAGCCAGGAGACATACCAGAAAAATTTCAACGATCAATTCTGTCTCCCGCCTTCTATCATATAGATTGCATTTTACCAAATACATCTAAATTTTTCAACAGTATTTAACAAAATTTAATTATATTTTTATCATATGACGAGCTTTGATGTCGAAACTTGTTACTATAGTGGCGTTACCGGAAAGCAGGAGGGGCCCGGGCAGCAGCCTCGAATTGCTGCGGGGGTCTTTGCGGGGATACATTTAAACAGACAAATGCCGAAACTCACAGCTTTCTCACACGGACGCGGTCACCCTCACACCGAAATCACAGTGCGCATGCTAAGATATCTTTGTGTAGCAATTTGATGAAAAAACAATCGGAACTGGAGCTATGTATGAATGTCATCATTGTTGGCTGCGGCAGGATCGGCAGCACGCTGGCGAACGAGCTTTCGGACGCGGGGCATAATGTCGCGGTTATCGACCGGGACAACGACCAGCTGAACGTGCTGGGCAGCGGATTCAACGGGCTTAAAATCAAAGGCGTCGAATATGACGGAGAAATTTTGCAGGAGGCCGGCATTTCGTCGGCCGACACCCTTCTGGCGATGACTCCGGACGAAAACGTGAACATCACCGTCGCGCTCATCGCGAAAAAAATATTCCATGTACCGCGCATTATCGCCAGGAATGTGAATCCGAACCGGCGGTATATCTATGAACGTCTGGACATCGAGACCGTCTGCCCCACGAAACTGGGCGCCGATATCATCAAGGCGAAGCTCTCGGTGGCCCGGTCGGGCGTCATCGCGGTCATCAACAGGGACTATCAGGTTGTCGAGCTTCTGGTCGGCAGCAACCGTTCTTTTTCGGTCAGGGAGCTTGAGAAAAATTACGGCTGCATCATTTCCGCGGTGCTTCGCGGCGAGAGCCTCTCCCTTCCGGGGAAGGACGACTCGGTCATGCGGGACGACCGGATCGTCTGCACCATCGGCAAAGAAGACCTCAAAAAGCTGATTTCCGCGCTGTAAGGGGGGCTGTACATCCATGAAATCCATCATTATCGGCGGCGGCAAGGTGGGGTACTACCTGCTGAAGACGCTGAAGGGGAAAAACTACGAAGTGGTCATGATCGAGCGGAACCGGAGCATCTGCGAGTCGCTGGCCGAGGATATTGACGCCGAGATCATCTGCGGGGACGGCACGGATATCGATGTCCTGCGGGATGCCGGCATTTATGACGCGGAGATCGTTGCGGCGGTGACCGGCTCGGACGAAGAGAATCTGGTCATCTGTCAGATCGCGAAAAGCACGTTCGATATCACGAAGACCATTGCCCGGGTGAACAACCCGAAGAATATGACCATGTTCAAGGCCCTGGGGGTGGACAAGACCGTCTGCAGCACGGCCGTTATCGCCAACCTCATTGAATATGAGTTCGACCGGGACAGATTTAAAATCATCCAGACCTTTGAACGCGGCGCGATGATCCTGGTCGAGATCTGTATCGACCGGGACAGTATCTGGCGCGACCAATATATCAAGGACCTGGAGCTGCCGGGCGAATGCGTCGTCACCTCCATCCTGCGGAATGAAAAGGCGATCTATCCGAGGGGCAATACGCAGATTCTGGAAGAGGACAACATCCTCGTTTTGACAAACGACTCGGGGCTGTCGGCGCTGAAAAAGCATTTCAGAAACGGGGGGCGCTGACATGCAGGAGTTTAGGAATGAGGCGGCCGGCCTGCTGTTCGAGGTGCTCTCCGCCGCCGGCTATACGGCCTTTCTTTTTGTGATCACATTACTGCTCGTGAGGTAAAACGATGGACAACGTGAAGGGCACGATCTCGAGCCCCAAAATCATCTGCTATTACACAGGTTACATCGTCATCGGCGGCGCGATGCTGATGCTTCTGCCGCTGCTTACCTCGCTCGTCATGGGTGAGTGGAAGCCCTTTTTCGACTTCCTGATCAGCATGTGCATCACAGCTACCACGGGCCTGCTGATGATGATCTTCGGAATCAGGACGCGGGAGAACAAGGACTACATCCAGTGGCGGCACGGATTCGCCGTGGCCGCCCTTTCCTGGATCATCCTGATGGTGCTGTGCGCCATACCGTACCGGCTGAGCGGGCACAACCCCTCGATGCTCGACTCCTGCTTCGACGTCATGAGCGGTTTTACAACGACCGGGCTGGTCCTGACGCAGGATCTGGACCACATCTCCCTGGGCCTGAACATGTGGCGGCATGTCCTGACCTTCGTGGGCGGCCAGGGCGTCATCGTGCTGGCCCTGACCTTTCTGGTCAAGGAGATCGGCGGCGCGTACAAGCTCTATGTGGGCGAGGCCAAGGACATCGGCCTGGTTCCGAACGTCAAGGGCACCGCCAGGATGATCTGGAAAATCAGCATCGTCTATCTGACCATCGGGACGCTGGCGCTGTGGATCGACGGCATGCTCATCGGTTTAAATCCCGTCTCCGCCTTCTTCCACGGGCTGTTTATCTTTGAATCGGCCTGGAGCACCGGCGGGTTCGCCCCCAACACGCAGAACATCATGTATTACCACAGCTTTTCCTATGAAATCATCACCGTCATTTTCTTTGTCCTGGGGTCGCTGAACTTCGGGCTTCATTACGCGATCTGGCAGGGCAGGAAGCGGGAGATCGTCAAGAACATCGAGACGCAGAGCTTTTTGATCACCACCCTGCTGATCTCGGCGCTGGCGGTGTCGGCTCTGGCCAGATCCGGCGTCTACGCCGATTCGGTCTCAGCCTTCCGGAGGGTTACTTATAATGTTCTGTCGGCGCATACCACCACGGGCTTCGGAAACATTTACGCGCGGCAGTTCGCGCTGGAGTGGGGCGATTTCGGCATCCTGCTCATGGTTCTCGCCATGCTCATCGGCGGCTCGGCCTGTTCCACCGCCGGCGGCCTGAAGGGACTCCGGGTCGGGATCATATGCAAAAGCGTCCTCGCGGACGTCAGAAAGCTGCTGTCCTCCGAGCGGAGCGTCAAGGCGTTCAAATATCATCATATCAAGGACTGCGTGCTGGGGGACGGCATCGTAAGGGCTTCCGCGGTCATTGTCATCTGCTATCTCGCGACTTTTGCGGTGGGGGTCCTCCTGGGCGCCTATTACGGCTATCCCATGGCCCAGTCGGCCTTTGAGGCCGCGTCGGTGACGGGCAACGTCGGACTGTCGATCGGCATCACCACGCCCTCCATGCCCGCCGCGCTGAAGGTCTATGATATCGCGGCGATGTATCTGGGAAGGCTGGAGTTCCTCTCCGTCTTTGCCCTGATCGGATATTTCCTTGGAGGTATGAAACGGTTATGCGTAAAACTTCGAAAGTCCTGATCCTGATGCTTTTGATCGCGTGTTTCAGCGCCGGCTCCTGCTGTGCGGCGGACATCGTGGGCATAAACGATCTGATCGAGCAGTCCGCCGTCAGGGATGATGCGGAAGTCACCGTGCAGGGAGAGGCGATCGGAGAGGCCCTGGAACGGGGTGACCATGTCTGGATCAATCTGAATGACGGCACGAACGCCATCGGGATCTGGACCACGCGGGACGCGGCGCAGCAGATCCGGGTTTACGGGGATTACAAGCACAGGGGCGATATCGTGCGGGTGACCGGCATATTTCACCGGGCCTGCACCGAGCACGGCGGCGACGTCGATATCCACTGCTCGAATATACAGATTGTAGAAAGCGGGCATATTATCACGGAAAAGGTGGCGGATACGACGGTGCCGGCAGCGGCGGTACTGCTTGTGATCACCCTGTCTCTGATTCTTGCGTACATAAAATTTGCCCCCAAGCGGAAAAGATAAGGGAAAGCCTGCGGGCCGTTACGGCCTGCAGGCTTTCTTATTTAAAACCTATTTTCCGATGAGCGTGTTGTATGCATCCTCATGAAGCTGGGTGATAATGCTTTGTCCCAGCGCGTTCGGATGGGGGTTCCTTGTCAAAAGGCCCCAGAGATCGGTCGGATAGAAGTAGGTGACCGCACCCATGTTGTCCGCCTCGGCATAGGAGTCGAACGCGGCATAGACGTCGGCGACCGCATAGCCCTTGACGGCGTTCCCGTAGATCACGTCGTTGACGCCGGTTTCCTGCGCGTTGAACAGGAAGGAATCCACCGTTCCATGCAGCGCGGCGTCCGAGACGTTATAGGGGTTATAGATGCTGATCAGAATGATCTTGGCGTCGGAATTGAGAGCCTTGACCCGGTCGATGATCTGCGGGAACTGGAGTTCAAAATCTGCGCGTCCCTGCTCCGCGACCGACGTATCGATCTGGCTGAAATTGTATCCGCCTAAAGCCGAGCTGTCCTTGCAGGCCTGCATCAGGTTGTTTCCGCCGATACTGATTGTAATCACATCCGCATTTATTACGGAATTAACCAGATCCGAGCCATCCAGACTCAATTTTGCAAGCAGCTCGTTGGTCCGGTCGCCGTCGGCGCTGAAGTCGCTCTTCACCACACCGCCGGTCCCATAGATCCCCTGCAGGAACTGATAGAAATAGGTGACGTAGGAGGTGATCGTTTTGCCCGGATAAACCGTGCCGGTCGCGATCGAATCGCCGAGCGCGGTGTATCGGACCAGAGTGAGCGGCTGGATCGTCACATGGACCGTGATGGTGTCGGCGGCGCCTTTCGGGTCGGAGACCCGGACGGTAAAGCTGTCGGAAGCGGCTGTCGTGGATGTGTTCGTATAGAGGATGCTGATTTGTTTCCCGGTGGTGATCCCGCCGACGAATTCGGCGGTTCCGGCAGTCGGCTGGGCGGCTACCGTCCAGGTCAAAACATCTTTCTTGTTCGGGTCCGTGGCATTCAGGAGCACGGTCACGCCGGAGCCCTGTTTCACGGTGACGGAGATGGAGTCGCCCTGTGTGATGGAGGGGGGAAGATTGCCTGCGGGGGTCTGATTGCTCTTTGCCGCCGCGGTCATGGTGAACATGGAGAACACGGTAACGATTGCGAACAGGTACAACAGAGATTTTTTGAGTTTTACCATAATCATTCACCCCTAAGTTATGTATGAAATTTTCCTGATCGATCCTGCCGTCTGGAAACATCTTGCTGTAAATAAATTATATTCCTCTGAAAAGGGAGTGTCAATCATTCCGAATGTTCCCGCGGGTCCCGGCATAAGGAAAGAGGGGCGGGGTCTTTTATTCTGAACGAAAAAATGGTATGATCGAAAAAAGGACCTTTTGACCAGTCGATTCAGATCACGGAAGGGAGGAAGTTTTATGAGATCGCATTTACGTTCGGGGAAGCGCAGCCGCTGC
>CAZVHV010000095.1:0-6910 GCA_964627025.1 uncultured Oscillospiraceae bacterium
AGAGGAAAAGCAGAAGAACGTCTCCCTTGCGGAAAAACTCGCGGATGGGGTCAAGAACACGGTACACGAAGTGTCCTCCTCTCGGCGGAAAATGGTTGGATTTTTAGCACCGTGCGGCTGCCCTGCAGGAAGGGGAAAAACGCAAAGAAAACCTGGCGGCTGCTTTGCGGCTATTGTACCACGGATCGAAGAATTCGTAAACAGGTTTTGCAGACCAAGAAATAACGTGCTATAATAAAATGATACAGCTGAAAATCGAGGTGACGGTGCAGTATGGAATACAGATCGAACAGCGAGGCGGAGACCGAGGCGCTGGGGGAAGCGCTGGCCAGAAAGCTTCCGGCCGGAAGCGTGGTGGCATTTACCGGCGACCTGGGGGCCGGCAAGACCGCCTTCGTCCGCGGTATGGCCCGGGGACTGGGGATCACCGAGCGTGTGACAAGCCCGACCTTCACCATCGTCAGCGAATATGAGGGGGGAACGATCCCCCTGTTCCACTTTGATATGTACCGGCTCGGCTCGGCCGACGAGCTGTTCGACATCGGGTGGGAGGACTACCTGCGCCGCGGCGGGATCTGCGCTGTGGAATGGAGCGAGAACGTCAGGCAGGCGCTGGAAGAGGACTGCGTGCGCGTGGATATCCGCAGGGGCGCGGAGGATAACCAGCGTGTAATTACCATCTCCCGTGCCGGACAGCCGGAAACCGGGAAGGAGGAGCCGAAAACATGAAGATACTTGCCCTGGAGAGCTCCGCCGTGGCGGCTTCGGCCGCGGTCTGCGAGGAGGAAGCGCTGATCGCGCAGTCCTTTCAGAACAGCGGCCTGACCCACAGCCGCACGCTGATGCCGATGGTGGAGGGCCTGCTCGTAAACTGTGGCCTGAAGCTGGAGGAGATGGACGTGATCGCCGTGGCGGCGGGCCCCGGCTCCTTTACCGGGCTGCGCATCGGCGTGGCGTCGGCCAAGGGCCTGGCCTGGCCGGGGAACAAGCCCTGCGCCGGCGTCTCCACGCTGGAAGCCATGGCATGGGGGGTGGCCCATATGGGCGGGGAGATCTGCGCCGTCATGGACGCCCGCCGCAACCAGGTGTACAACGCCAGGTTTGAAGTGGCGGACGGCAGGCCTGTCCGCCTTACGCCAGACCGGGCCATCGGGCTGGACGAGCTGCGGGCCGAGCTGCTGGAGCGCAAAAAAGAACAAATTTTAGTTGGAGACGGTGCCTCCCTGTGCTATAATGAACTGGCGAAGTACGCGCTTCCGTTGCGCCTCCCCCCGCCTCATCTCCGGCTTCAGACGGCCTGGGGCGTGGCAAGGGCCGCGCTGGAGCTTGCCCGAGCGGGCGGGCTCACAACGGCCGCGGCGCTGGCGCCGGTCTACCACCGCCTGTCCCAGGCCGAACGGGAGCGCCTGAACGGAACCACAGGACCATAATTCAGATCAAAGAGCAAAGGGGTATGATGGATGGAAAAGGTACATGTGTTGGATCATCCGCTGCTGCAGCATAAGCTCTCCATTCTCCGCGACGAGAGAACCGGTGTAAAGGATTTTCGGGAAGTGGTCTCCGAGATCGCGACCCTGATGTGTTATGAAGCCACCCGCGATCTGCCCATGGAGGAGATCGAGATCCAGACCCCCGTGGCCAAAGCCAGGGTGAAGGTGCTCGCCGGGAAAAAACTGGCGATCGTGCCCATCCTGCGTGCCGGTCTTGGCATGGTGGACGGCATCCTTACCCTGATTCCCTCGGCCAAGGTCGGGCATATCGGCCTTTACCGCGACCCGCAGACCCTCGAGCCGGTCGAGTATTACTGTAAAATGCCGGGCGACATTGCCGAGCGGGATGTGATCATTCTCGATCCGATGCTGGCGACCGGGGGTTCTGCCTCCGCCGCCATCCAGTTCCTCAAAAACTATGAGGTCAAGCATATCAAGCTGATGAACATCATTGCCGCTCCGGAGGGGATTGCCCGCGTGCAGAAGGATCATCCGGACGTGGAGATCTACTGCGCGGCGGTCGATGAAAAGCTCAACGAGCATGGCTATATCGTCCCCGGACTGGGAGATGCCGGGGATCGTATTTTTGGTACGAAATAGGTTTACCGGAGAAAGGCAGGAGGGGCTCACGTGAAAAAGAAGGTGATTGCCGCGCTGATACTGTTTGCTGTCATCGTAAGCGGCATGGTCGCGCTGGCGGTGGGCGGTTCTTCCGGCGATCCGCTGATCTCTCTGGGATACCTCACCGATACCTTTCTGCCGCAGATCCTGACCCAGGTGAAAACGCAGGCCGACCAGTCGGCAAAGGCCGACTATCAGAGTGCGCAGAAGACGCTGGATGCCGCGGCTGCGCAGTACGCCGCCCGCGGCGGCCTGCTGGACGGCGACTGGAGCTACTGCGACCTGTACGAGCGGCAGGGCTATAAGCTCCAGGATGTGGTGCGCGTTGCCCCGGGTTCCGGATTCCTGTTTTTGGCCGGCACTGCCTCGGCTTCGGCCGAGGGGGGCGAGCTTGTGGATGTGACCGACGGCCTGTCCGCCGCCTCCATGAACTTAAAGCCGGGCCACCGCTACCTGGCGGGCGAGAACGCCGTTGTGTCGGCGACCGTTCTGTCCGACGCCGCTTACCTGGCGCCGCAGGGCTATTATTCGGCCGAGCGGAGTGGGGCCGACGCCCTGCCCTTTACCGATATCGTCAGCACGAGCTGGTACTATCAGTCTGTCCGTTATGTCTGCGGGCAGGGGCTTTTCAACGGGGTCAGCGAAACACAGTTTTCCCCCTCCGGCAGCATGACCCGGGCTATGCTGGCAGCCGTGCTGTACCGCCTGGCCGGTTCTCCGAACACACAGGCGAACGCGGCCTCCTTTGCCGACGTGCCGGCGGGCAGCTGGTACGAGGGCCCTGTCTCCTGGGCGGCGGGGAACGGGATCGTCAACGGGATGGGCAGCGGCCTGTACGTCCCCGACAGCAGCATTACCCGGGAGCAGATGGCGGTGATGCTCCACCGTTACGCATCCGACTATGCGCATCTGTCGCTGGACGCCACAGGGGATCTTACCGCGTTCTCCGACGCCGGGCAATGCTCGGACTGGGCTGAGGACGCGCTGAGCTGGGCGGCAGGCGCGGGCATCGTGACCGGGCGGACCGACGGCAGGCTGGATCCCGGCGGGACCGCGACGCGGGTGGAGGTGGCTGCCATGCTGGAGCGGTTTGCCTCTCTTCTGAAATAAAATGTTCGATAGGTGCGGGAGTGTGGAAATACGCTCCCGCACCTATTTTCACCCCCGGCATAAGATGGACTGAGACCGCTGCAGGCGGTTCTCCATCTTAGTTAGGAGGTATTTCTCTATGGGTTGCAACAACAACTGGGGCGGCGGCGGCTGCGGTTGCCTTTGGATCATTATTGTGCTCATCATCCTGTGCTGCTGCTGCGGCGGCGGCGGCGGGTGGGGCTTCGGCCCTTGCGGCGGACCTGGCGGCGGTCCCTGCGGCTGCTGAGTCTGCTGCACCGCCTGTACCATAGCCTGAAACGGCACTTTGGGGCGGAGCTGATGCTCCGCCCCAAAGTGTCATACAATAGCCTGCCGTACTATTTTTTTGCAAAAAGCTTCTGAAATTCCCGCGGCATCTCGGCATGGAAGGTCAGCTCCTCGCCGGTGAGCGGATGGGTGAGCACCAGACTGCTCGCGTGAAGGCAAAGCCGTTTCAGCGGATCTGTGGTGCCGCCGTATTTTCTATCCCCCGCGACGGGATGGCCGAGCTCCTTCAGGTGGACCCGGATCTGATTTTTCCGGCCGGTATCGATCTCCACCCGCAGCAGCGAAAATGTTCCGTTCTCGGCTACGAGTGTATAGTGGGTGACCGCTTCCTGGCCGCGGCCCCGCGTACTGCCGGAATAAACGAAATGGGTGGAGGTCTCGTACAGCCTGGAGCGGATGGTGCCGCTCTTTTTTTGCGGGACCCCTTCGACTACAGCGAAATATTCCCGCTTCCTGACCAGCGCGTTCCAGTCCTCCTGAAAGGCGAGTTTGACCTGGGGAGTTTTGGCAAACAGGAGGACGCCCGAGGTGTCCCGGTCCAGGCGGTGGATGATATAAATGCGGAGATCGGGCCGCGCCGCCCTGACGTAGTCGGTCAGGATATGATAGGCGGTGGCGGTCTTTTCCCTGTCGGTCGCAACGGAGAGAAGCCCCACCGGTTTATTGATGGCGATCAGCTCCTCATCCTCAAACAGGATTTCAAAGGGAAGCACGGCCGCGCCGGCCGCACGGCGCAGCACGGTGACCGTCTGCCCCGGCGTCAGCGGATGGTCGAATCGTGTGACCGGCTGCCCGTCCACCGCGACCTGCCCGCGGGAAAGCAGGGATTTGACGCTGTTGCGGGACTTTCCCCGGATCTGCTCGATCAGAAAGGGGAGCAGGAGGCAGGGCTGCTTCACGGAATAGGAAACGGAGGTCTCGCGGTTTACCGGTTTTCTGTTCATAGTTCGGTTCCTCTCTGATGCCTGCAGAACGCATCCTTGCACTTCCTATCACACTGTGATACACTTGCACTTGCTTCTCCATGATTTTAACACGCAAGAAGGTTCTGAATTCATGAGTTATAAAATAATCAGCGACAGCTGCTGTGATTACGGTGAGACGCCAGGAGAACTGCCTCAGCTGCAGCGGGTGCCCCTGACGATCGAGATCGACGGGGCGCACTTCCGTGATGATGAGACCCTTGCGATCGCAGTGCTGCTGGAAAAAATGGCCGCGTCTGAAACGGGGGCAAAGTCCGCCTGCCCGCCTCCCGCGCTTTATGCGGACAGTTATGAGGGCAGCCAGGACGATGTATATGTGGTCACCCTTTCCGACAGGCTGAGCGGCTCCTATAACAGCGCGGTAGCCGGAAAAACCATGTATCTGGAGCAGGGGAGACCGAAGAACATCCATGTGTTCAACTCCCGGTCAGCCTCGGCGGCACAGGTCGCCATCTGTCTGAAGATCCATGAGCTTGCAGGCCGGGGAAAACAGTTTGACGATGTCGTGGCCGAGACCGAGCGGTTCATAGAGGAGCTTACGACGCTGTTTGTTCTGGAGGATCTGGAGAGCCTGCGGAAGAACGGACGGCTGAGCCATCTGCAGTCCATCATAACGGGCGTGCTGAAGATCAAGCTGGTCATGGGCGGAGATCCGGACGGAACCATCGGGATCCGCGGCAAAGCGCTGAGCACGGCCCGCGCGATTTCCAGAATGGTCGAGCTCATCCGGGAAAAGTGCAGTGATGTCCGCCTGCTCAAGAGAACGCTGGTCATCACCCATTGCAACTGCAGGGAGCGGGCCGAGCAGGTGAAAAAACTGATCCTGTCGGTCTGCCCCTTTGAGCGAACGGTGATCTGCCGTTCGGGCGGGATCAGCACGATCTATGCCAATGCCGGCGGGATCATTGTAAGCTTCTGATCCTGACGGAGGGAAAAAACGCGCGTCTGCAGCGGACGCGCTCTGAGATGCAGGAACCTGGGCCGAAAGCAAGGCCCGGGTTCCTGCATTTGTGCATGGAGACGGAGGTTCAGCCCTCCATTTTCTTGGCGCGGTTGATGGCCGACAGGATACCGCGCAGGGGCGCAAGATTGATATTGTGAGAGATGCCTACGCCGAAAACGTCCTTCCCGTTCTGATCGCGCAGCTGAATATAGGCCACCGCCATGGAGTCGGAACCGCTGCGGATCGCGTGCTCCTTATAATCCACGAAGGTGAAGCGGTCCATGCGCTGGCCGCGGATCGCGTTGAAGAAAGCGTCGATCGGGCCGTTGCCCTCGCCGCTCACCTCGAACACGGTGTCCTTGTGGCTCAGCGTACCGGTGAAAGCCACGTGGGAATCCCCGCTCTCGTCGGTGGTTTCGGAAAAGGTGTGGCGAAGGAGCTTATAGGGGGCGGAGATGTCGATGTACTCCTCCTTGAAGAGTTCATAGATGCGTTCGGGCTTCAGCTCGGTGCCCACCCGGTCGGTCTCGTGCTGGACAATGGTGCCGAATTCCGGGTGCATGGCCTTGGGGAGCTCAAAGCCGAAGTTGGCCTGCATGACAAAGGCTGTGCCGCCCTTGCCGGACTGGCTGTTGATGCGGATGATGGGCTCGTACTGTCGTCCCACGTCGGCCGGGTCGATGGGCAGATAGGGCACCTCCCAGAACGGGCTGCCGCTTTCACGCATATACTGCATGCCCTTGTTGATGGCGTCCTGATGAGAGCCGGAAAATGCGGTGAATACCAGTTCGCCCGCGTAGGGCTGCCGCTCCCCGACCTTCATCTTGGTGACGCGCTCATAGACGTCGCGTATTTTATTGATGTCGGAGAAGTCCAGCTCCGGGTCTACGCCCTGCGTATGCATATTCATAGCCAGCGTGATCAGATCGACGTTGCCGGTGCGTTCACCGTTGCCGAACAGGGTGGCCTCGATGCGGTCGGCTCCTGCCAGCAGTCCCATTTCTGCGGTGGCGACCCCGCAGCCACGGTCATTGTGGGGATGCAGGGAAATGATCGCACTGTCCCGGCTGGGCAGTTTGGAGATAAAATACTCGATCTCATCGGCAAAGTAGTTCGGCATGCAGTTTTCCACCGTAGAGGGCAGGTTGAGGATGACCTTGCGTTCCGGCGTCGCGCCCAGCGTTTCCAGTACCCGCTGGCAGATCAGAACGGCGTTGTCCATCTCGGTGCCCATGAAGGACTCGGGGGAATATTCAAAGCGCAGATTGGTGCCGGCCTCGATCACGGGCTGGGAGAGCTCCCGGATGAGCTTTGCCGCCTCCACGGCAATGTCGATGATGCCGTCCATCTCCATGTGGAAGACGACCTTACGCTGCAGGGTGGAGGTTGAATTGTAGAAGTGCAGGATGACGTTCTTCGCGCCCTCCATGGCCTCGAAGGTCCTGCGGATGAGA
>CAZVHV010000096.1:0-6907 GCA_964627025.1 uncultured Oscillospiraceae bacterium
CCGTGTCATCTGGCACGGGCAGACCGGTTTTATGTATCTCTGTTTTATTTGCCTAAAAGCTCCTTGATACAATTGGGACAAACATTTTTTCCCTTAAAATTAATGACGTCCTTTGCGTCGTCACAGAAGATACAGGCTGGCTGATACTTCTTCAGGATAATGGAAGCGCCGTCCACATAAATCTCAAGAGAGTCCTTTTCAGCAATATCAAGGGTGCGCCTAAGCTCAATAGGGAGCACAATGCGGCCTAACTCATCCACTTTTCGCACAATTCCGGTTGATTTCATACTTTTCACATGTCCTTTCTATAAGACTTGCCATAATTTTCACATTTCACCCAAGAACTGACATTATTATAACATGTAGTATAGAATTGTCAATCGAAAGATAAGAATTTTAGAGGAAAATTTGAAGAAAGACGCAGCCGGCAGACTGGACATGATTTTTTGCCGTGCAGCATATGGATGGAAAGAGGACAAAAGAAAGGCGGTGGATGTATGACGATGACTGTGATCTGGACGGGTATGGTGGTAGTGTCCATCCTTTGCGGTCTTTTTACCGGGCAGGAAAATCAGGTGGCTGCGGCGGCGGTGGAGGGAGCGACAGCGGCTGTGGAGCTTTGCCTGACCATGGCGGGGATCATGTGCTTTTGGATGGGCGTGATGGAGGTGATGCGCCGGTCGGGACTGGCGCAGAAACTTTCCCATCTCCTGCAGCCGGCGCTTAGGGCCCTCTTTCCGGAGTTTGCGGATGACAGGGAGGTTATGGACACCGTCGCCGCCAATATGTCGGCAAATCTTCTGGGGCTGGGCAATGCCGCAACGCCGCTCGGACTGGAGGCCGCCCGCATGATGAGCCGACGGACCCCAGGCGTGGCCTGCGACGGGCTCTGTATGCTGGTGGTTTGCAATACCGCTTCCATTCAGCTCATTCCCACCACGGTGGCCGGAGTCAGACTGGCCGCGGGCTGCCAGACCCCGTTTGATATCCTGCCCGCCGTATGGCTGGCATCGGGGATTTCGGTAGCGACCGGGATCTTTGCGGCAAAGGTTTTTTCAAAGCTCTGGAGGGGGTAGCATGGAAGTTTTCTTTACCATGCTGGTACCGTTCATTATCGCGACAGCGGCGCTTTACGGTGCCTTTCGTCATGTGGACGTTTATAACGCGCTAATTCAGGGAGTGGGGGAAGGGCTGACGGTCCTGCTCCGCATCATCCCGGCGCTGATCGGACTCCTGACGGCGGTGTATATGCTCCGGGCCTCCGGCGCGCTGGAGCTGGCGGCCGAGCTGCTGAAGCCGGTGCTCGCGCCGCTCGGCATCCCGCCCGAAACGCTGGCGCTGCTGCTGGTGCGTCCGGTGAGCGGAAGCGCCGCGCTTGGCGTGGGGGCGGAACTCATTTCTGTCTACGGTCCCGATTCCGTGGTGGGGCGCACCGCCGCGGTGATGCTCGGCTCCACCGAGACGACGTTTTATACGATCGCGGTCTATTTCGGCGCGGCCGGCATCGTCAAAACCCGCTATGCCGTTCCTGCCGCCCTTTGCGCCGATCTGGCAGGCTTTCTTGCCGCCGCTTGGGCGGTGAGACTGTTTTTTTACTGAGGAAGCAAAAAGCTCCGCCGTCCGGTCTGAAAGGCCGGACGGCGGAGCTTTTATTTACGCGTTGTTTTATTTAATGGTAATGAGCAGCTCGCCGGCCTTTACCTTTGCGCCCTCTTTGACCAGGACCTGGTCTACCGTGCCGGACATACGGGAGACCACGCTGGTTTCCATCTTCATGGCTTCCACGACGGCAAGCACCTGGTTCTCCGCCACGGTGTCGCCTGGCTTTACCGAGATCTTGGAGACCATGCCGGGGATGGAAGCGCCCAGCTGGCTCTTGTCCTCGGGATCGGCCAGTGTGACGACGGAACCCTTCGCGCTGGCAAATTTGTCGGGTACGGCCACCTCGCGGCGCATGCCGTTGAGCTCGAACTGGACGTTGCGGGTACCGTCCTCGTTCAGGTCGCCGAGGCCCAGATAGCGGATGACCAGCGTCTTGCCGTCTTCGATGTTGATCTTATTGGTTTCGCCGATGGCGAGACCGTTGAAGAAGACATGGCTGCCCATGCGCATGATATAGCCGTATTCCTTGCGGTGGCGGACATATTCCTCCACGACCTTCGGGTAGAGGCACCAGGAGATCACGGTGCGGTCGGAGGGATTGGGATCGAACTTGGCGACCTCGGCCCGCGCCGCTTCAAAATCGATGGGCGGCAGCAGCTCGCCGGGACGGCAGGTGATGGGCTTTTCGCCCTTGAGGACGACCCGCTGGAGATCCTCCGGGAAGCCCCACGCGGGCTGGCCCATCATGCCCTTGAAGTAAGAGACCACGGAATCCGGGAAGGTGAGAGCCTCGCCCTTCTGGACGATGTTCTCGGGCGTAAGGTCGTTCTGCACCATGAAGATCGCCAGATCGCCCACCATCTTGGAGGAAGGCGTCACCTTGACGATGTCGCCCAGCATGTCGTTGACGGTCTTGTACATCTCCTTGACCTCGTCGAAGCGGTGACCCAGGCCAAGGCTTTCCACCTGAGGCTTGAAGTTGGTATACTGTCCGCCGGGGATTTCATAGCGGTAGATATCGGTAGCCGGATTTTTGATGCCGGACTCGAACTTCTGATAGCGCAGACGGACGTCGGACCAGTAGTTGCTGAGTTTCTGAAGGGCGTTCAGGTCGAAGCCGGTGTCGCGCTCCTGACCCTCCAGAGCCGCCACAACGGCGTTCATCGAGGGCTGGCTGGTGAGGGAAGCCATGGAGGAGATGGCGGTATCCACGATGTCCACCCCTGCCTCGGCGGCCATCAGGTAAGTGGCGACCTGGTTGCCCGAGGTGTCGTGGGTGTGAAGGTGAATGGGCATGCCGACTTCCTGCTTCAGGGCGGTGACCAGTTTCTTGGCGGCATAAGGCTTCAGCAGGCCGGCCATGTCCTTGATGGCCAGCGTGTGCGCGCCCCGGCGCTCCAGCTCCTTCGCGAGGTTGACGTAATAGTTCAGGCCGTATTTATCCCGCTTCGGGTCGAGAATGTCGCCGGTATAGCAGATGGTGGCTTCACAGAGCTTATTCTGCTTGCGGACCTCTTCCATGGCGAGCTCCATGCCGGGGACCCAGTTGAGCGAGTCAAAGACACGGAAGACGTCGATGCCGCAGCGGGCGGCCTCGGCGATGAAGGCGCGGATGAGATTATCCGGGTAGTTGGTGTAGCCCACGGCGTTGGCGCCGCGCAGCAGCATCTGGAAGGGGATGTTGGGGATGCGTGCGCGCAGCATGTCCAGGCGCTCCCACGGAGACTCATGCAGGAAGCGGTATGCCACGTCGAAAGTGGCGCCGCCCCACATCTCCAGCGAGTAGCAGTCGGCGAGGATCTCCGCCGTGCCCTCGGCGGCCTTCACCATATCGCGCGTGCGCATACGGGTGGAGAGCAGGGACTGGTGCGCGTCGCGCATGGTGGTGTCGCAGATCAGGAGCTTTTTCTGGTCATGCACCCACTTGGCAACATAGTCCGGACCCTTCTCGTCCAGCATCTGCTTAAGACCCGGCTTAGGCGGCTGGTTGGGGTTGAAGGGCGGGAAACGGGGCGTATCGTACTGGCTGCGCTCGGCGTCCGGGTTATCCACCTGGATCTTGGCGATATACTTGAGCACCTTGGTGGCCCGGTCGCGGGACGTGCTGAACTCGAAGAGCTCGGGCGTGTCGTCGATGAATTTGGTGTGGCACTGGCCGGCGACAAACTGGGGATGATTGAGGATGTTGGTGATGAAGGGGATGTTCGTCTTCACACCGCGCACGTGCTCCTCGCTGATGGCGCGGGTGGCCTTGCGGCACACGCCCTCAAAGGTGTTGTCCCAGGTCGTGACCTTTACCAGAAGGGAGTCGTAATACGGAGAGATGACGGTGCCGGCAGCGGCGTTGCCGCCGTCCAGGCGGACGCCGAAACCGCCGCCGGAACGGTAAGCGGTGATCCGTCCGGTGTCGGGCGCAAAGTTGTTGGCGGGGTCCTCGGTGGTCACGCGGCACTGGATGGCATAGCCGTTGATGTGTACGTCAGACTGGCTCTTCAGGCCGATCCGGGGGGTGGAGAGGGGATATCCCTCGGCGATCAGGATCTGTGCCCGGACCAGGTCCACGCCGGTGACCATCTCGGTCACGGTATGCTCCACCTGGATGCGCGGGTTCATCTCGATGAAATAGTGGTTGCCGTCCTTGTCCACCAGGAATTCCACGGTGCCGGCGTTGACATAGCCCACATGCCGCGCGATCTTGACCGCGTCCTCGTAAAGCTTCTGACGGGTCTTGTCGGGAATGGAGAAGGCCGGGGCGAACTCCACCACCTTCTGGTAGCGGCGCTGGAGGGAGCAGTCGCGTTCGCCCAGGTGCATGACATTGCCGTGCTTGTCGGCCAGGATCTGGATCTCGATGTGCTTGGGCTGCACCAGGAATTTTTCGATAAAGATATCGTCGTTGCCGAAAGCCTTCTTTGCCTCGCCCTTTACCAGATCAAAGGCGGGCTTGACCTCCTCGGCGGTTTCGCAGCGGCGCATGCCGCGCCCGCCGCCGCCGCCGGCAGCCTTGAGGATGACGGGGAAGCCGTAGCTGATGGCGCGCTCGAGCGCGTCGTCGCCGTCGCGCAGAGGCTCGGTGGAGCCGGGAATGGTAGGTACATCGCATGCCTTTGCGATCGCTTTCGCGGTGAGCTTGTCACCCATCTGGTCGAGCACCTGGGACGGAGGGCCGATGAACGTGATGCCGGCGGCTTCGCAGGCCCGCGCAAAGTCGGCGTTTTCCGAAAGGAAACCGTAACCGGGGTGTATGGCATCGACGCCCCTCCGCTTCGCCAGGTCAATAATGGAGGGGATATCCAGATAGGCACCGAGAGGGCTTTTGGTCTCGCCGATCAGATAAGCTTCGTCCGCTTTGGTTCGGAACAGGCTGTAGGTATCTTCGTTGGAGTACATGGCTACAGTATGCAGGTCCAGATCATAACACGCGCGAAACACCCGGATGGCGATTTCACCACGATTGGCTACAAGCACCTTCTTGAACTTTTGATCTTCCATTTTTGATCGTACACACTTTCATTCAAACGATTTAAAGATGTGAAAAGACAGACTACCCAGTCTGCCCTGTCACCCTGCAGTCCCTCCTGACAGTCATGATATACACTTCATTACTCAATTAATTCTATTATAATATTAAAAGAAATATTTTGCAATCTTTTTCCATCAGATTGCAAAAGTCGGCAGGTAGCACATGAACGGCGCGCTGCAAAAACCCTCTCTTGGGGAAAAGCACGAATGGGCGGCCGTTCCGGCTCGCGCGCTTGCCGCATCGGACCGTCTGTGATAGAATAAAATGCATTGCATGCCATGAAATGGTGCAGAGCATAAAATCCGGAAGGGGGCGGGCTGCCGTGCCCATGACATTGCGGGACAGCGTGCGTTCGCTCCCCGGTATCGGCGCGGCGCGGGCAAAGGCGCTGGAAAAGTTGGGTATTTTTACCGTGAGAGACCTTTTGCGCTGGTTTCCGCGCGATTATGAGGACCGCACGCTGATTATGTCCATTTCGGAGGCTCCGGCGGACAGGCCGGTCTGCGTGTCGGCCATGGTCGCGGAGACGCCCCGTACCGACCGCATCCGACAAGGTTTGCATATTACGAAGGTAAAAGTTGCAGATTCGACTTCCTGCATGACGGTTTCATTTTTTAATCAGGATTACGTGAAAAACGCCCTGCGCCCGGGGACGGACTATATTTTCTACGGAAAAGCGGAGGGGCCGCCCGGCGGCCGCCGGATGACCAACCCCGTCTTCGAGCGGGAGGGCAGCGGGCAGGCTACGGGCCGCATCCTGCCGGTCTATCCCCTGACGGCCGGGATCTCCAACCATCTGCTGGCGGCCCTGACGAGGCAGGCGGCGGAGGCTTGCGCCGGCGACATCCCCGAGGTCCTGCCGGAGGAGGTGCGTCTCGCCCACGGGCTGGCCCGGTCCGAATTTTCCTACCGCAATATTCATGCGCCGGCTTCCTGGGAGGAACTGGCGATGGCCCGCCGTCGGTTCGTGTTCGAGGAGCTGTTCTGTCTGACCGTCGGACTGACCCTGCTGAAGGACCGCCGGCAGACCGGGAGGGGGGTGCCGGTCCCCGCGCGCTCCCTCCGTCCGTTTTATGCGCTGCTGCCCTTTTCCCTGACCGGCGCGCAGACGCGCGTGATCGGAGAAGCGGCCGCCGACATGGCGCACGGCCGCCCGATGAACCGGCTGGTCCAGGGGGACGTCGGCTCGGGCAAGACGGTGGTGGCCGCGGCGTGCGCCTATCTGACCTGGAAAGCGGGTTTTCAATCCGCCATGATGGTCCCCACCGAGCTGCTGGCCGAGCAGCATTACCACATGCTGCGCGGACTGCTCTCCTCCGCCGGGATGACCGTCGCCCTCCTGACCGCCTCGGCGCGGGCGGCCGAAAAGCGAAAGGTCTGCGCCGCGCTGGCCGACGGGAAGGCCGATCTGGTGATCGGGACCCACGCCCTGCTTTCGGAAGGGGTCTCCTTTGCCCGGCTGGGTCTCGTCATCACCGACGAGCAGCACCGCTTTGGGGTGGGCCAGCGGGCGGCCCTTTCCGCGAAAGGCGGGGAGGACGGCAGCCCGCATGTGCTGGTCATGTCCGCGACGCCCATCCCCCGGACGCTGGCGCTGATCCTGTACGGCGACCTGGACGTCTCCGTGCTCGACGAGCTGCCTCCGGGGCGCCGGCCCGTGAAGACCTACATCGTGGGGGAGAACAAACGGGCGCGGATGTATGCCTTCGTCCGGAAGCTGGCGGCCGAGGGCAGGCAGGTCTATATCGTGTGCCCCGCGGTGGTGGAGGGCGAGCCGCCGGC
>CAZVHV010000097.1:0-6906 GCA_964627025.1 uncultured Oscillospiraceae bacterium
GCCCGACGGCGGCAGTGACAGCGCTTGTGCAAGCTGCAAATCCATCCCTCCCGGCCGGTATTTCGCATCTGTTATTAAGAGCATAGCACGTTGCAAATGCAAAGTCAAACGACTATAATGGGACACGTATACGGGATGTTTCCCGGTATTTCGAACGGACAGAGAGGGTGGCACGGATGCGGGAGCTGATGAAAAAACTGGGCGCCTGCCTGACCGCGGGGAAGAGCGCTGTGATGGTTACGGTGGTGGCGGCTTCCGGTTCGACGCCCCGGGGCGCGGGGGCCAGGATGCTGGTGAGCGCGGAGGGCCGGCTCTGCGGCACCATCGGCGGAGGCGCGGTGGAGCATAAGGCCGAGGCCGTTGCCGGCGGGCTGCTGGACGAGGGAAAGAATGCGTTGCGCGAATTTTCTCTGTCCGGTGAGGAGAACGAAGGCCTCGGCATGGTATGCGGCGGGGCCGTTACCCTTTCTTTCCAGTATTTTAAAGGCGGGGACTGCGCCGCGGCCGCGCTGGCGGAGCGGATCGCCGGCCTGCTTGACGAGGGTGGGCAGGCCTGGCTGGTCCTGACCCTGACGGGCAGGGAGCAGGGGCGTTCGGAGCTAGTCTTTCCGGGAGACGATCCGGTCCGCTGCGCCGATCTGGCCGCCCTGCCCAAAGAGTGCGCGCTCTTTCAGGATGCGGACGGTCAGACCTGCTATGCCGAACTGCTGCGCCGGGCCGGAACGGTCTACATCTTCGGCGGGGGACATGTGGCGCAGGAACTGGTGCCCCTGCTGGCGCATAACGATTTCCGGTGCGTCCTGCTCGACGACCGGGCGCAGTTTGCGGACAAAGACCTGTTTCCAGACGCGCACCGCATCCTCCTGACCGAGTTTGACCAGGCGCTCCGACAGATTCGGCCGACCGCCGCCGACTACGCCGTCGTGATGACCAGGGGGCATCAGTACGACCTGACCGTCCAAAAGCAGCTCCTTGCGACCGACGTGGGTTATCTCGGCGTGATGGGCAGCCGGCAGAAAAAGGAGCATGTGTTTCGTCAGCTGCGGGAGAGCGGCTTCACCGAGCGGGACCTTGCCCGCGTGATCACGCCCATCGGGCTTCCGATCGGCGCGGAGACCCCCGCGGAGATCGCCGTGAGCATCGCCGCACAGCTGATCCAGACGCGCGCCGCGCGGCGTCGGGCCGAATAAAAAATCCCCACGGGACTCCGGGCCGGAGACCTGTGGGGATTTCATTTTTTAAATAGGGATCGGTCAGAGGGGGTGCACCATGTTTTCCGGGCGGACGAAGCGGTCGAACTCCTCGGCGGTCAGGATGCCGAGCTCCAGCGCCGACTCCTTCAGGGTGAGGCCGTTTTTGTGGGCGTGCTTGGCGATCTTGGCCGCGTTTTCGTAGCCGATGTGGGGGTTCAGCGCGGTCACCAGCATGAGCGAGGTGTTGAGATTCGCTTCGATTTTAGCCAGGTTGGGACGGATGCCCACCGCGCAGTTGGCGTTGAAGGAAACCATGGCGTCCGCGAGCAGGCGCGCGGACTGAAGGAAATTATAGATGCAGACCGGCATGAATACGTTGAGCTCAAAGTTGCCCTGGGACGCCGCCATGCCGACCGCCACATCGTTGGCCATGACCTGGACCGCCACCATCGTCAGCGCCTCGCACTGTGTGGGGTTGACCTTGCCGGGCATGATGGAGCTGCCCGGCTCGTTTTCCGGGATGATGAGCTCGCCGATGCCGCAGCGGGGGCCGCTGGAGAGCAGGCGCACGTCATTGGCGATCTTCATGAGATTAGCCGCCAGCGCCTTGAGCGCGCCGTGCGCGAATACCAATTCGTCCTTGCTGGTCAGGGAGTGAAATTTATTGGGCGCGGTGACGAACGCTCGGCCCGTCTGACGGGAGATCTCGGCCGCGGCCTCCGCGCCGAACTCCGGATGGGCGTTGAGCCCGGTGCCCACGGCGGTGCCGCCCAGCGCAAGCTCGCTGAGTCCGCCGCAGGAAAGGAGCACCATCTCGCGGCCCTTCCGCAGCATTTCATGCCAGCCGCTGATCTCCTGGCCGAGGGTGAGCGGGGTGGCGTCCTGCAGATGGGTGCGGCCGATCTTGATGATGTCTGCGTACTCCTCGGACAGCTTTGCGAATGTGCCCTCCAGCGCTTCGATGGCGGGCAGCACCTGCTCCTCCAGCGCGATCTTGGCCGCGATGTGCATGGCGGTGGGGAAGGTGTCGTTGGAACTCTGGGATTTGTTGACATGGTCGTTCGGATGGACGAGCGGCTTACCCAAAAGCGCGTTGGCGCGGTTCGCCACCACCTCGTTGACGTTCATGTTGGACTGAGTGCCGCTGCCGGTCTGCCAGACGGCCAGGGGGAAATTGTCCAGCCAATTTCCGGCCAGGATCTCGTCGCAGACGGCGCAGATGGCCATCGCGCGCGGCTCGTCCAGCATGTTCAGCTTTAAGTTGGCCAGCGCGGCGGATTTCTTCAGGACGGCGAAGGCGCGGATGATCTCCGGCGGCATCTTTTCGGTGCCGATTTTAAAATTTTCCAGGCTGCGCTGCGTCTGCGCGCCCCAGTATTTATCCGCGGGGACCCTTACTTCCCCCATGGTATCGTGCTCGATGCGAAACTCCATAACGCGATCCAGTCTCCTTCTGTGTTTCCCAGATTTTCTTTGGCGGAGATCAGCAGGTATGATGCTCTAAATATCAGCATAACACAAATCGCAATGTTTGACCATTGATATATAGCAATAATTATAATTTACAAATAATCCGTCCGAACTTATAATTATAGTATACGTTTGACACTTTTCCCTACAAAATACACCGGATGCAAGGAGACGTCATATGGATTACGCCAAGGAATCCCTTAAACTGCACTATGCCCTCAGGGGCAAGATAGAGATCACCCCCCGCGCCGCCGTGACCGACCGGGAAGCGCTCTCCCTGGCCTATACGCCCGGCGTGGCGCAGCCCTGCCTGGAGATCCAGAAGGACATCAATAAAAGTTTTGAGCTGACACGCCGGTGGAATACCGTTGCCGTCGTGACCGACGGTACCGCCGTGCTCGGCCTCGGCGATATCGGCCCGGAGGCCGGCATGCCCGTGATGGAAGGGAAATGCGTGCTGTTCAAAGCATTTGGCGACGTGGACGCCATCCCTCTGTGCATCCGTTCCAAGGATGTGGACGAGATCGTCAATACCATTGCGCTGCTGGCCGGCAGCTTCGGCGGGATCAATCTGGAGGATATTTCCGCGCCGCGCTGCTTTGAGATCGAGCAGAAGCTGAAGGCGCGCTGCGACATCCCCATTTTCCACGACGACCAGCACGGCACCGCCATCGTAGTGGCCGCCGCCCTCCTCAACGCCCTGAAATTTGCGGGGAAGACCATGGGCGAGGTGAAGATCGTTGTCAACGGCGCGGGCGCCGCGGGCATCGCCATCGGCACCCTGCTGATCCGCATGGGCTTCGGCAACATCGTCATGTGCGACATTAACGGCATCATCTGCGAGGGTGACGTCGGCCTCACCTCCGGTCAGGAGGTCATTTCCAAAATCAGCAACCTGAATCATGAAAAGGGGACGCTGGCGGACGCCCTGAAGGGAGCGGACGTGTTTGTGGGCGTGTCCCGCCCCGGTCTGGTCACCCGCGAGATGGTGGCCTCCATGAACCGCGGCATCGTGCTGGCCATGGCGAACCCGGTGCCCGAGATCTTTCCCGATGAGGCCGCGGCCGGCGGCGCCGTCGTGGTGGCCACGGGGCGCAGCGATTATCCCAACCAGATCAACAACGTCCTGGTGTTCCCCGGCCTGTTCCGCGGGGCGCTGGACGTGCGCGCGTCGGATATCAATGACGAAATGAAGGTCGCCGCGGCCCACGCCGTTGCCGGGCTCATCACGGACGGCGAGCTGCGCGCGGATTACATCATACCCGCCCCGTTCGACCCCCGCGTGAAGGACGCGATCGCCGCGGCTGTGGCCGAGGCCGCCCGCAGAAGCGGCGCTGCCCGCCTGTAACATTTCCGGATCTTTCCATATGCAGCATGCCCGCCGAAGGGGGACCCTTCGGCGGGCATGCTTTTTTTTACAAATAGAATACGCGGTCCCAGACCCGGAGCATCCTTAGTTTGGAAAAAATGTTAAGCTGACCGTTGGAAACTCTTGACTATTTTTCTGCTTTCGTATAATATGGTTATACAAAATACACATTTAATCGCCTGAAAATCAATGTTGTTACTGTGCAAAAAGCCGGTTCTGAGTAAAGCTGTCCGTCGGATCAAGTCGAAATTGTTTGCGGGCGTTGCGGAAAGCAATCCCCTCGCACCTGGAAAGGAGATGAGCGAAACACATGCCAATCCAATTGAAGTCTGTGAAAGGGATCACCGATGTCGTTGAGAAAAGCCTGCGGGAAGCGGGCATCGAGTCCGGGGAACTTTTGCAAGCTGCGACGGCCACACGCACCCAGCGGGAGGAGCTGGCCCAAAAGGTCAAACGACCGGTTGGGGAGGTCTATCTTTGGGCGAAGCAGGTGGAGCTGATGCGCATCAAAGGGATGTCGGAGGATAACGCCTATCTGCTCGCGCTGAGCGGAGTGCGGGGCCTTCCCGATCTGGTGGAGGCGGATCCCCAGACTCTGCTGCGCTTCATGAAGATCGCGCAGGCCAACAGCCCCGCGATTTCCCTTCCGCCCACCCTGGAAGAGATCAAAGCCTGGCAGGAATCGGCTTCGGCGTTGGTGCCCCAGCTGGAACGGGACGAGGCCGATCCCGTGAACAATTTTCTTTTCTCCGGTTTGGGCAGCGCGGAAAAACAGGCGGGCACGCTGCAGGAAGCAGGCTATTTTACCGATTTTGCCCAGGTCCTGACCGAGGTGGGACGGGGGGTGGCGCAGGCGCAGCACCAGATGGATGTGAGCTCCATGGAGATCCAGAACATGATCCTGGAGGACCCCGAATTGGCGGGAGCGGGATTCAACGCGACCTGGTACTCTATCCCTGAAGTCAATTTCCAACTGAAAATGGAATATGCCGTGACGCATGAAACCACGACAAGCGGTTCCTCCTCTATCCTGCACCGGCTGCTGATCAGTCCGTCGAATGCAAAATACAACAACCTTTTTCGGACAAGCCAGTCGGGCGAAAGCAGCCTCAGCCTGCGCATTGTCCCGCTGCCGCCGCCGCCGCAGCTGACCGAGCGCCGGGTCATGCCAGACCTGGTCGGACAGACCTGGGAAGACGCCCGGGAAGAGCTGGAAGGAAGGGGCATCGGCATATCCAACGTGCAGACCGTCCAGGGGGAAACCGCCAACGGACGTTCTTCCGAGGTGACCTGGCAGTCCGCGTCCGCCGGCAAGCTCCTTCTGGTGCAGGAGCAGGTCAGTCTCCGCGTGACGGTAAAAGAAACGCTTCCGACATGAGGAAACGAACATAGGGGGAGGAGGTATCCTATGCCTGGCGACGACGAGCGAATCAAACGGAATGAGCTTCTCATTGCAAAGCAGACGACCGAGATCAGCAGGCTGCAGACAGAGATCAAGTCCAAGGAAGTGCAGCTGAACACGATCTCCCAGTCCAAGGCCGCTCTGGAAGGGGAAAATACCACGCTGAAGACGGCCCTGGATCAGAAAACCGGCCAGATACAGTCGCTGGAACGGGAAAAAGCGCTGCTGAACGAAAAATACCGTGCTTTGGACGTGAGCAGTCAGAAGCTGGCTGCTGAAAAAGATCATGAACTCGCAAAACTGAAACTGCAGATCGAAGAACTGTCGCAGACCCGGAATCCGGACGAAGTCCTGATAAAGGAACTGAGCGCCAGCCGTATCCAGCTGGAGACGCTGAAACAGCAGAGCGAGGTCAACACGCGCACCCTGATCGAAGCGCAGGCCGATCTTGCCCTCCGGGAAGCGCAGGCGGCGAAGATGACGCAGGAAGTGGCCGATCTGAACAAGCTGCTGGCTGACTTTCAGACCTCCCACGCATCGATCAGGAACGAGCTGGAGCTGCTGCGCGGCAAGATCAAATCCTCCTATTCGCCGGAGGAACTGTCCTCCTACCTGGGGGACGCGATCCAGTCGTTCAACCGTCAGGATCACAGCGAGGACCCGGGCGTCGGCTATGTGATCAACAGCATGGATATCGACCTGAAAACGCAGATCTTCAGCGACCAGCAGAACGGGGTGCGCTTTGCCCCGGCCGATCTCGGGACCAAAAGCGAACAGAGTTTGAGTTCGGTAAAGATCTCCATACGGGCTGTGCCGAAACTGTAGCAGAAGCCGCCAGCGAAAAAATACGGAAAAGGAGGTGCGTGGATAGGGGCGCGCAGGGCGGAAGATGCCCGGTGCCGCCCTTATGAGGCCGGTATGCCGAACGAGAGCAGACAGAACGATATCAGCCCATGAAGCGTGACAGAAGCCAGCGACCCTGTCGATTCATTCGATGACAAATCAAAAAAAGGAGGGATTCATATGCCAAATGTTGGACAGGAACTTCTCAATGTCCCATTTCCGGAAATGGTACTGAAACTGGCCTCCGCGATTGCGGAGGGGCAGTATAAGATGGACCAGGTCAGCTGCGAAATCGCCAAATTCATGGGAAGTGACAAAACGGCGCCCGTTTATCTGCCGGATCTGACCAACGACGATCCGGAAGCCACCATCAAGACCTCACTGATCGGCGCGGGGTTCCAGCCGACCTTCTATCAGTTTACCGACACCATTATCGAAGTGAAGATGGCCATCACCATGAACCAGTCCTTTGAAACGAGCGTTTCCACCAGCGCGAAGGGAGGATTCATGTGCTTCTCCGCATCGGTGAACGCATCCTTCTCCGCTAAGTATTCCTACAGCGTGGAAGGGTCCAGCCTGCTGCGCACCAAGATCACGCCGCTGCCGCCCAGCCCGTTCATGCAGCGCAT
>CAZVHV010000098.1:0-6813 GCA_964627025.1 uncultured Oscillospiraceae bacterium
GCCAAGATCCACGCATTTCTTTATTGCGTCGCACACGCTGCCGATCACCACAAAGTCCAAACCTCTGGTGGCGCTGCCGGCCAGCGCTTCGCCGCTGATCTTCAGCAGTATGCGTTTGTATCTCGGTTTATTCATTGTCACAACCCCTTAATATATCTCAAACTATCGTGTATATTTTAATATAAGTTTAACCATTTGCATAGAGGTTCCCTCAAAGTTTTTACATTTTATTCACCGCGATCCGTCATCGCGTGTATCCTCGGGGTCATGCTCGTGCGCAAATAAATTCCCGCATGTTTCCTTCGCTCTCTTTACTTTCGCACATTACTTTGGTAAAATGCAGGTGCACCTTGGAAGGAGGCATCCGATATGAGCATTAAAACACCAAAAGCCCACAGCAGCACCCTGTATGAGGCCATTCTCATGCTGGAAAATTTGGATGAGTGCTATAATTTTTTTCAGGATCTCTGCACCGTAGCCGAGCTTCGTGCCATGGAGCAGCGCTTTGAGGTGGCCATTCTCCTCAGCGAGGGTATGATCTATCATGATATCCTGGAGCGGACGGGGGCAAGCAGCGCCACGATCAGCAGGGTGAACCGGTCTCTGCAGTACGGCGCCGACGGCTACCAGCGGGTTCTCCCCCGTATCAAGCAGCTAAAGAAGGAACAAAAATGAGCGGTTACGGTTTTTTATCGGGGTGCTATGATGAGCTCACCACCGACGTCGATTATCCCAGGTGGGCGGACTATCTCGAAAAGCAGTTTGCCCGGAATCCGCGCCCTGTGCGCACCGTCCTGGACCTTGCCTGCGGCACAGGCACCCTCACCTGTCTTCTGGCGGAACGCGGCTACGAGATGATCGGCGTGGACCTCTCCCCCGACATGCTGGCGGAAGCCGCCGAAAAGGCGGAGGGGATCGAAGGCGTCTCCCCCATGTTTCTCTGTCAGCCGATGCAGCAGCTGGATCTCTATGATACCGTGGACGCCTGTGTCTGCTGTCTGGACAGCATCAACCACATCACCCGCCCCTCTGTGCTGCGCCGGGTTTTTGAGCGGGTGCACCTCTTTCTCTCCCCCGGCGGTCTGTTCGTTTTTGACATCAACACCCCGGAAAAGCTGCAGGGGCTGGACGGCGGTCTCTTCCTCGACGAGACCGAGGACGCATACTGCGTCTGGCGCGCGGAGTATGCGCCGCGGCGGCGCATCTGCACCTTTGACATGGATGTCTTCCGCCGGGAAGGCAGCCACTGGATTCGGGGCAGCGAGCTGCAGGAGGAGTATGCCTACACCGCCGCGGAGCTTGCGGAATACCTGACGGCTGCCGGATTTCACACTATCCGGCTCTATGGCAATCTGAAGATGCGCCCGCCCAAAGCAGAGGAAGACCGCATCTTTTTCACCGCCCGCAAAGCGGAATCGTAATCTCTCCCGTCTGCGAACATCCCTTTCCGTGTGCAGCAGCGCGGAAAGGGATGTTTTTATCTCTTCCTTACATCAGCGGCGCAAATACCCGCAGGATGGACCGGAATATCCTGTGCGGCATGGGCAGCTGGATCATCTGCGTGAGGGTCACCGGCCGGCAGTCCCCCAGCGTAGCCAAAAAGTCCCCTTTGATCTGCGCCACTGCGGGGGTACCGCAGAGCCAGACGCCGTTTTCAAAGTGGAGGAACAGGCTGCGGTAGTCCATATTGATGCTTCCCACGATCCCATAGCGGTCGTCCACCGCAAAGTTCTTCGCGTGGACGAACCCGGGCGTATATTCATAGATCTGCACGCCAGCCTCCAGAAGCGGCTCGTAATGGGCGCGGGTCAGCTCAAAAACCGTGGCCTTGTCCGGGATGCTCGGGGTGATGATGCGCACATCCACGCCGGATTTGGCGGCGTTGCAGAGCGCCGTATTCATCGTATCATCGATGATCAGATAGGGGGTCATCAGATATACATAACGCTCGGCCTTGGTGATCAGGTTGAGATAAACATTCTCCCCCACCGCCTCGTTGTCCAGCGGGTTATCGGTATAGGGCTGGACGTAGCCGCCCCCCTGCGTGAGTTCCTTCGGCAGCTGCACGGGGCGGAAGAGCTCATAATCGTCCTGCGTGCCGCGCACATATTCCCACATGGTCAGGAACATCACCGTCATGCTCCAGACCGCGTCTCCCCGCAGCAGGATAGAGGAATCCTTCCAGTGTCCGAAGCGTTCCTTCGCGTTGATATATTCGTCGGCCAGATTGATGCCGCCGGTGAACCCCGTCCGCCCATCGATGATGCACAGCTTCCGGTGGCTGCGGTTATTCAGGCGGGTGGAGAGGATCGGGACGAACGGGTTGAACACGGAGCACTTGATCCCTGCTTCCTCCAGCTTGTCCGCATAGTCGCGCGGCAGGGTGAACATGCAGCCCACGTCGTCATAGATCACCCTCACATCCACGCCCGCAGCGGCCTTTTCCTTTAAAACCTCCAGAATGGCGCCCCACATCTTCCCTTCGGCAATGATGAAATATTCCAGGAAAATATAGCGTCTGGCCTTTTTCAGTTCCTTCAGCATTTCAGGGAAGCAAAGGTCGCCCAGCGGAAAGTATTCGGTGGCCGTATTTGCGTAGGCCGGGCAGCAGGCGATCTGCTCCAGATAGCGGGCCTGGTTGACCGCGTCCGCCCCGAACGGCCGCAGCTCCTCCGCCTTGAAGTCCGGTTCGAGCATCTTACGCATCTGGTGCGCCATGCTCTTCATCTTCTTCTGCGTGCGGTTTGACAGGTGGTTTCCGCCGAATATGAGATAAATCACCCCGCCGAAAAAAGGAAAGATCAGGATCGGGATGATCCACGCGATCTTATAGGCCGGGTTACTTTTGTTCCCTACGATCCACAGCACCACGATCACGCTCAGGCTGAAGCCGATCCAATAAAAATAGACAAAATACTCATTGAATTTCAGAATAAAGATCAGAAGGAGAATAAGCTGCACCACAAGGGCAAATATGACGAGGATTGCCCGGTGGAACAGGAGAGAAACCAGCTTCTTCATACCTGCCTCCTTTACTTCAGAATCACGTTTTCCGCCCCCAGGAGTTCCCGAAGCTCATTCACAAAGGCCTCATGAATCAGGCAGGTCCTTTTGACTCCCTTCTGACTGTCGACGGCATAGATCAGCAGTCTGCTCTCGCCCGGAAACATCAGCAGCAGTTTATTGATTTTCTCAAGCCTCGTATCGTTCTCCGACGGCAGCCGGATATAGAGCTTTTCGTCCCGGCACCGTTCCTCCGCCGGCTCTTCCACCTGCGTCAGCGGCAAAATCCCGTCGCACAGGAGCTGCGGGGATTTCTCATCCCGCACCGAGATACGCCCGGTCGCCAGGATTGGCACGCTCTCCCTGATATAGGTGCCGCTCTCGCCCAGGACGCGGTCAAAGACCAGCAGTTCCATGGAGCCGGTATCGTCCTCGATGGTCACATAAGCCATAAGGGTGTTTTTTCTGGTCGTCTTTGTCTTCGCCGCGGAAATGACGCCGGCCACAGTCAGTTTCTGTTCGTCCCGGAAGGTCTCAGGCCCGCCTTCCCGCTCAAAATCGGCTAAAACAGGCCCAATCGGAGTCGCTTTCGCACGCCGTGCCGTCTCCCGGTACTCATCCATCGGATGCCCGGTGAGGTAGAGTCCGGTGATCCCCTTTTCCATCGCCATAAGTTCCTGCCTGGAATACTCGGGCAGGTTTTTCAGGTTGAGCTCGGGCGCTGAAAGGGATTCCCCGCCCCCGCCGAACAGGTCGAACTGTCCCTCCAGATTCTGGCGCCGGCTGACGGCGATGCTGTCCACAAGCTGAACATAGGCATCTAAAAGCTGGGAGCGCTTATATCCCATGCTGTCAAAAGCTCCGCAGCGGATCAGGCTCTCGATCACGCGCTTATTCAGATCGGCATCCAGCATGCGGGTGCAGAAATCGGGAAAGGAGGAAAATTCCCCGCCCCGGTCCCGCTCGGCGAGCACAGCCTGCGTAAAGCCCCAGCCAACGCCCTTCAGCGCAGCAAGTCCGAAGCGGAGATCGTCTCCCGAAACGGTAAAGGTGGCGCCAGACCGGTTGATGTCCGGCGGCAGCAGCCGGATCCCGGCCGACCTGCATTCCGCGATATATTCCGCTACCTTGTCCTGGGAATCGATCACCGAGGTGAGCAGGGCCGCCATATACTCCCGCATATGATGGCATTTGAACCACGCTGTCTGATAGGCGATGATGGCGTAACTTACCGCGTGCGCCTTGTTGAAGGCGTAGTTTGCAAAGTCATAGATCTCGTCATAGATATCCTGCGCGGTCTGCTCCTCGATTCCGTTGGAAATACAGCCGGAAATCCCGCGCGCCTGGTCGCCGTAGATAAACGCCTTGCGCTCCTTCTCGATCTCAGAAGCCTTCTTTTTGGAAATGGCGCGCCGCATCATATCGGCCTGCCCTAGGGAATATCCGCCCAGCTTGCGGAAGATCTCGATCACCTGCTCCTGATAGACGATACAGCCGTAAGTAACGGCAAGGATCGGCTCGAGCATGGGGTGCTTGTACCGGATCAGCTTTGGGTTCTGTTTGCAGGCGATAAAGCGTGGACTGGAATCCATCGGGCCGGGCCGGTAAAGGGCAATGATCGCGGTGATGTCCTCAATATCCTTCGGCTTCAAGCCTACGCAAACGCCGGTCATTCCCGCGCTTTCCATCTGGAATACACCGGAGGTCCGGCCCTCCGAAAGCATCCGGAAGGTCTCCTCGTCCTGCTCCGGAATATCCTTCAGGGTAAAGCCGGGATATTTTTGCGCGATCAGCTTGACCGCGTCATCCAGCACCGTGAGGTTGCGCAGGCCCAGAAAGTCCATTTTCAGCAGGCCGAGCTCCTCGAGGGTGGTCATGGTATACTGGGTGACCACCGAGTCCTCGTTCTTTGCCAGCGGAACATAGGTGTGCACCGGCAGTCGGGTGATGACCACGCCGGCGGCATGGGTGGACGCGTGGCGCGGCATCCCCTCCAGGCCCCGGGCGGTATCGATCAGCTGCTTGATGCGTTCGTCCCCATCATAGAGCTCCCGGAGCGGCTTGGACAGTTTCAAGGCGGACTCCAGCGTCATGTGGAGGGCGGCGGGCACCTGCTTGGCGACATTGTCCACCTCGGCATACGGGATATTCAGCGCGCGCCCGACATCACGGATAGCGCCCCGGGCCGCCATGGTACCGAACGTGACGATCTGCGCCACATGATCCGCACCGTATTTTTGGTTGACGTAATCAATGACTTCGGCACGGCGCTGATAACAAAAATCGATATCGATATCTGGCATGGAAATACGCTCCGGATTGAGGAAGCGTTCGAAGTAAAGGGCGTATTTCATGGGATCCACATCGGTGATGTTCAGGCAGTAGGAGACCATGGAGCCGGCCGCGGAGCCGCGCCCCGGGCCGACAGGGATCTTCTGCTGCTTCGCGTATCCGATAAAATCGGAGACGATCAGAAAATAATCCACGAACCCCATCCGGCGGATCATGGCCATCTCCGATTCCAGGCGCTCCCGGTATCCCGCGTTCTCTTCGGGGTAGCGGCGGGCAAACCCCTCCCTGCAGAGCTTTTCAAAATAGGCGTCCCCGTCGTCGTATCCCTCCGGAAGCTTGAATTCCGGCAGGTGATGGACGCCGAACTGAAAGTCGACATTGCACTGCTGCGCGATCTTTTCCGTATTGCCGATCGCGTCCGGGCACTGCGGGAACAACTGCGCCATTTCCGCTTCGGACTTGATATAAAACTCTTCCGTTTCAAATTTCAGCCGGTCCGGATCGCTTACCGTCCTGCCCATCTGGATGCACATCAGCACGTCCTGCAGTTTGACATCCTCTTTGGTCAGATAATGGGCGTCGTTGGTGGCAACCAGCGGGATACCGGTCTCCCGGTGCAGGCGGAGAATGCCGTCGATGACCTCCCGCTGCTCCCGGATACCATGGTCCTGCAGTTCCAGATAATAGCCATCCTCCCCGAAGATCTCGCGCATCTCCAGGGCGTGGCGCTTTGCGCCTTCATAATCTCCGCGCAAAAGCAGACGCGGAATCTGCCCCGCCAGGCAGGCAGACATGGCGATCAGGCCGTCCGCATAGCGGCGCAGCAGCTCCATATCCACCCTCGGCTTGCTGTAAAACCCTTCGGTAAAGCTCCCGCTGACCATCGTGCACAGATTGCGGTAGCCCGTCTCGTTGCGGCAGAGCAGCACAAGATGGCGGGCTTCATAGTCGAGCTCATGGACTCGGTCGAACCGGGTGCGCGGCGCGACATAGACTTCGCAGCCGATGATCGGCTTGATCCCCTCCGCCTTGGCGGCTTTATAGAAATCAACGGCGCTGTACATCACACCGTGGTCGGTGACCGCCACGGCGGTCTGCCCCAGTTCCTTGACGCGCTTCACCAGCCCGTCGATCCGGCAGGCGCCGTCCAGAAGGGAAAATTCACTGTGAACATGGAGGTGTACGAAAGACATGCGGTTCTCCTATCTATAGCGGTCGGACTCACAGGCGGAGTCTGCGGTTTACTCCCTTCCCATCTCCACAAGCTTGCGCAGCCGGTGGTTCAGGCACGATTTGGTCACCGGAGGGTCGCACAGCTCGGCCAGCTGGGACAGGGTAAGTTCGGGATGTTCCATCCGCAGCACCGATGCCTCCCGCAGCTTGTCTGACAGACTGTCCAGCCCCACGGTAGCCTCCACCCTGCGGATGGCGGCAAGCTGCTCCTGCGCGGCATCCACTGTTTTATCCAGGTTTGCCGCGTCGCAGTTCACCCGCCGGTTGATGCTCCGGGGCTGTTGA
>CAZVHV010000099.1:0-6778 GCA_964627025.1 uncultured Oscillospiraceae bacterium
TCTACTATACCGTCCGCCTGATGTAACAAGAAGCAAGCGCCCCCGCTCCGGTTCCGGAGCGGGGGCGCTTTTTTGCTTCGCGGGGAGGAGTTACTGGGTCTCAAGCGGGCCGTAGTACTTGGCCCGGTACTGTTCGAAAAGGGCGTCGAACTCCTCGGAACCGCCGGCGTGGAGTCTCCGGAGGTAGGCGTGGGAGTTCTGCAGGATCTGGTCGTCTGGGGTGGCGGTCTGGCGCAGGATGTAAACGGCGATGTTGGAGCAGTGGTCGGAGATACGCTCAAGATTGGCCAGAAGCTCGAGAAAATGGATCCCAAGCTCAATGGTGCAGGAGCCTGCCTTCAGCCGGTCCACATGGCGGGCCCGGAGCTTGTCACGGAGCAGGTCGACCACTTCTTCCAGCGGCTCGACCTGCAGGGCAAGGGCCCGCGCGCGGGTCTCGTAGGCCGCCAGCGTTTTTTCCAGCGCCTCGCCCACCGCGGCGGTGAGATAGACCAGCTCCCGCTTCGCCACGGGTGAGAACGCGATGGACTCCTGATGAAGGGCGGCGGAGCACTCGGTGAGGTTCACCACATAGTCGCCGATGCGTTCGAAGTCGGAGAGGGTGTGGAGCAGCTCGGAAGCCTTCCGGCTCTCCTCCGAGGTAAGCGCGCGGTCGTTGAGGTGGATCAGGTAGTCGTCCAGCAGATCCTCCAGCTTGTCGAGCGCGGTCTCGTTCTCATGGATGCGCTCCAGCTTCCTGACATCGTAACGGTTCAGCAGCTCCAGGGCCAGATAGTAGTTCCGGTGGGCAAGGGAACCCATGGAAACGACCGCGTTGCGCGCCTTCTCCAGGGCCACCGACGGGGAGGAGAGGAAGCGCTTGTCCAGAAAATTGACCTCGGTAGGATCGGACGTGCCGGGCACGAGCCATTCCGCCAGGGCCACCATCTGCCTGCGGAGGGGGAGGAGAAGGAGGGCGGAGGCGAGGTTAAAAAACAGATGGAAATTGGCGATGTCGCCCCGGTTCATTACGAGGTCCCAGAAGGGAAAGCGGAAAACGGCGTTTCCGGCGTACAGGACGAGGGCGAGGACAGCCGTGCCGAAGAGATTGAACATGAGGTGGAGCAGCGCGGTGCGCTTGGCATTTTTGCTGGCGCCGACGGCAGAAAACAGCGCGGTGACGCAGGTCCCGATGTTCTGTCCGAAGAGGAGGGGGACGGCGACCCGGAAGGTGATGACACCGGTGATGGTGAGGGCCTGCAGAATGCCGACCGAGACGGTGGAGCTCCGGATCAGCGCGGTGACGGCGGCGCCGGCAAAAATGCCGAGAAGGGGATGGGAGAAGGCTGTGAAGACCGACCGGAAGGCGGGCAGGCTCCCCAGCGGCCCGACGGCGGACTCCATGGCGGCCGTGCCGAGGAAGATCAGGCCGAACCCGAGACAGATCTGTCCGACGGCGGCCTTCCGCCCGCCCCGGAGGAAAAGGTAGAGCACGATTCCGGCGGCGGTCAGGACCGGCCCGAGGAAATTCGGCCTGAAAAGGGCGAGGGGCAGTCTGTCCGGCGGAAGATCGCCCAGACGGAGGATCTGGGCCGTGACGGTCGTGCCGAGATTGGCCCCCATGATGATGCCAACCGTCTGTTCCAGGCGCATGATGCCGGCGTTGACGAAGCCCACGCACATGACGATGGTGGCCGCGGAGCTGTGAAGCAGGCCGGCGACCACCGCGCCCACCAGCACGCTTTTGAAGATGTTGTGGGAGAGACGTTCCAGCACCGCCTCCAGACGCCCTCTGGAGAGGGTCTCCAGCCCGTCCTTCATGGTGGACATGCCGAAGAGGAAGGTGGCGACCGCACCCAGCAGGGATACCACTTCCAGTATACTCAAGTTCCGCCTCCTGTCCGCCCGCGCCGCCGGGTGCGCCGCCGAGCCTGTGGTGATGAGGAAAGGTTGTACAAAAGGCCGCCTTTGCGGTATAATGGGTCCAACTTTTGATGCGGGGGAACCTTTATGACCGATTATTTCCACCTGAGCGCTTCGTCCGACGAAATCGCCGCCATCAGCAACCTCGGCCTCGCCCATCTCGGCGACGCGGTCTTCGAGCTGATGGTGCGCTCCCGGCTCTGCCTGCGCGGCAAGGCCACCTCAAGAGGGCTGCACAAAGCCGCGGTGAGCTATGTAGCCGCGCCGGCCCAGGCGAGGGCGGCGGAGAAGATCCTGCCGCTGCTCACCGCCGCGGAGGCCGACGTCTTCCGCCGCGGCCGGAACACCAAACCCCATACGGTGCCCCGCGCCGCCGAACGCGAGGAGTACCAGGCCGCCACCGCGCTGGAGGCCCTGTTCGGCTGGCTGTATCTGCGCGGAGAGACCGCGCGGCTCAATGAGCTTTTTGAAATCATGATGGGAGACTGACGCCATGCCCCTGGATGCCATTTGCCTCACCGCCCTGGTACACGAACTGCAGAACGCGGTTACCGGCGGAAAAATCGATAAGATCCATCAGCCCGGCCGGGACGAGATCGTGCTCGCCCTGCGCGGGACGGGGGGGAACGTCAAGCTGCTGCTTTCGGCAAGTCCGACCCATCCCCGCGCCCATCTGACCGCCGTGCAGCGGGAGAACCCGGACGCGCCTCCCATGTTCTGCATGCTGCTGCGCAAGCACCTCACCGGCGGGCGCGTCCTGTCGGTCAGCCAGCCGCCCATGGAGCGGGTGGTGGAGTTCACGCTGGAGACCACCGACGAGCTGGGCGACAAAACCGAGCGGAAGCTCGTGCTGGAAGCCATGGGCGGCCGCTCCAATCTGCTCCTGCTCGATGCCGAGGGGCGCATCGTGGACTGCCTGCGCCGTGTGGAGGGCGACCTCTCCGGCCGACGCCAGCTGCTCCCCGGCCTGTTTTATCATCTTCCGCCCGCGCAGGAAAAAACGGACCCCATGACCTGTACGCGGGAGGAGCTGCGCGCGCTGGTGCGCGCCGGAGCCGACCGCGAGCCGGAAAAGATCCTGCTGCAGACCTTCGGGGGGATCTCGCCGCTCATCGCGCGCGAGCTCGTGTTCCGCGCGGGCGAGCCGTTTTCGGCCGACGCTCTGGGCGATCAGCTCTTTGAGCTGATGGAGCTCGTCCGGGCCGGCCGGTTCACGCCCTGCCTGCTTGTGCGGGACGGCAAGCCGGCGGACTTCTCCTTCCTGCCCATCCTTCAGTACGGCGCGGCGGCGCAGGGAAAGACGTTCGACTCCTTCTCCGCGCTGCTGGACGCCTTCTATGCGACCCGCGAGACGATGGAGCGCCTGCGCCAGCGGGGCCAGGACCTGATCCGGTCGGTGACTAACGCGCGGGACCGCACCGCCCGGAAGCTTGCGAACCAGGCCCGGGAGCTCAGCGCGACCGGACAGCGGGAGCGCCTGCGCCAGATGGGCGATCTCATCACCTCGAACCTGCACCGGATGGAACGGGGCATGAGAAGCCTGCGCACCATGGATTTCTATGACCCGGAAGGCAGGGAGACCGACGTGCCGCTGGACCCCCTGCTCAGCCCCCAGCAGAACGCCGCGAAGTATTATAAGGAATACAACAAGGCGAATACGGCCGAGCGCGTCCTGACCGAGCAGATCGGAAAGGGGGAGCAGGAACTCGCCTATCTCAACAGCGTGCTGGAGATGATCTCTCTCGCCGAGGGGGAACGCGACCTGCAGGAGATCCGCCAGGAGCTGGTGGAGACCGGCTATCTCCGCCGGGCGTCCAAGGCGAAGGGGCGGGAGAAGAAGGTGGTTTCCAAGCCGCTGGAATTCCGCTCGTCGGCCGGCCTGCGCATCTCGGTGGGAAAAAACAATACGCAGAACGACCAGCTCACCACCAAACTGGCCGGAAAGGGCGATATCTGGCTCCATACGCAGAAGATACACGGCTCCCACGTCATTTTATGGACGCAGGGAGAGAAGCCGGACGACCGCAGCCTCTCCGAAGCCGCCATGCTGGCCGCCTGGTTCTCGCAGGGCCGGGAGGGGCGGAAGGTGCCGGTGGACTACACGCCGGTGAAGTTCGTCAAAAAGCCGGCCTCCGCCCGCCCCGGCATGGTGGTCTACACCACCTATGAGACCGCCTACGTCACCCCGGACGAGGCGCTGGTGAACGCGCTGCGGGTCAGATAGCGTCTGGCCCGGCCGCGACGGCTTCGGCGGCCCGAATGCCGTCCACGGCCGCGGACATGATCCCGCCCGCGTAGCCGGCGCCCTCGCCGCAGGGATAGAGGCCGCGGACGGCGGACTGCCGGTCGGCTCCCCGTAAAATGCGGATGGGGGAGGAGGAACGGGTCTCCACGCCGGTCATCACCGCGTCCGGGCGGGCAAAGCCATGCAGCCTGCGGTCGAAGACCGGGAGGGCGGCCCGCAGGGTCTCGGTGACGAAGTCGGGCAGGCAGCCGGACAGGTCGGCCGGGACAACGCCGGGGGCGTAAGTGTACGCGCCGCCGCAGACCGAGCGGGAAGGGACGCCGCGCAGGAAATCCCCGACGGTCTGGGCGGGCGCGAAGTACCCGCTCCCGCCGAGCCGGTACGCCTGTTCCTCGTAGCGGGCCTGGAACGCCATGCCGGCGAGGGGGTGGCTGCCGCCGAAATCGGCCGGCGTCACGCCCACCAGAAAGCCGCCGTTGATCAGATGCCCGTCCCTGGCCCGCAGGCTCATGCCGTTGGTCACCAGGTGCCCCTCCTCCGAGGCGGCGGCCACCACCTGGCCGCCGGGGCAGACGCAGAAGGTGAAGGCCGAGCGGCCGTTGGGGAGATGGCAGGCCAGCTTGTAATCCGCGGGCGGCAGTTTGGCCCACTGCGGGCCGTACTGCGCGGCGCTGACGTCGGCCTGCCGGTGCTCGATCCGCACGCCGATCGCAAAGGCCTTGGATTCCAGCGGGATCCCGGCGTCCAGAAGCATGGAGAAGGTATCGCGCGCGCTGTGTCCGGGCGCCAGGACCAGCGTCTCGCAGGGAAGCTCATACCGCCCGCCGGGCCCCGTCACAATGGCGCCGTCGATCTTCCCGTCCCGGGTCCGGAGTCCGGTGAGCTGATGCCCAAAGCGGACCTCGCACCCGAGCGAAAGCAGCTCGCCGCGGATGTTCTTTACCACATCGCGCAGGACGTCGGTGCCGATATGGGGTTTGTGCTGATACAGGATGTCAGCTGGCGCCCCCGCGGCGACAAAGGACTCCAGCACCGCCGGGATGCGGGGATCGCGGATCCCGGTGGTGAGCTTTCCGTCGGAAAAGGTGCCGGCTCCCCCCTCGCCGAACTGCACGTTGGAGGAGGGGTTCAGGATGCCGGTGCGCCAGAAGCACTCCACATCCTCAACGCGCGCCTCGACGGGGCGGCCGCGCTCCAGCAGAACCGGGGGCACGCCCGCGCGGGCGCGGAAAAGGGCGGCGAACAGCCCGGCCGGGCCGCTGCCCACCACCACAGGCTTGGACGAAAAGGCGCGTCTGACCGGGGGAAAGACATAGGGGACATGCTCGGCCAGCGTGATGTTCGGGTTTTTGGCGCGCCGCACCAGCGCCTGTTCGTCCGGGGCCGAGACCTCCAGCGTACAGACGTAACGCAGCTCGTTTTTTTTGCGGGCGTCGATGGACTGCCGCGCGAAGGAGACCTGCGTCAGGCGGTCCGCCGGGACGCCAAGAAGCGCCGCGGCCCGGCGCGACGCCGTCTCCAGAAGCTCCCCGTCAATGGGGAGCGGAAGATTGCTGATACGAATCATATCTATCACCATCCACAGTTTAGCATGAAAAAACGGACGGGGCAAGCGCGAAAGGGAATCGGCCGCGCGGGAAAGATTGCCCGTTCCGGTTTTTTGTCATTGCGTGAGGCATGGACGGCGTGATATAATCAGTTCTGTTTGAAAACAAGGAAGGACCGCCCGGTCTGGCGATCCTGTTCGGAAACGATAAAATTGCTACTGGAGGCCACCGCATGGATCGTAGTCTGGAACGCATTCTGCCGCGGGTGCAGAAACCCGCCCGCTATACAGGAGGAGAGTATAACGCGGTGGTCAAGGACCGGGATACGGTCGACACCCGTGTGGCGCTCTGCTTCCCCGATACCTATGAGATCGGGATGTCAAACCTCGGCGTTCGTATCCTCTACGGTCTGATGAACGAGATCGACGGAGTCTGGTGCGAACGCGTCTTTGCCCCATGGGGCGATATGGAGGAGCAGATGCGCGAGGAGGGGATCCCGCTCTACGGACTGGAGAGCGGCGACCCCATCGCCGACTTCGATCTCATCGGCTTTTCCCTGGGGTATGAGATGGCGTACACCAACGTGCTCAACATGCTGGATCTGGCCGGCCTGCCGGTGCGCGCGGAGGAGCGGGAGGGACTCTCGCCCCTCGTGATCGCGGGCGGCACCTGCGCCTACAATCCCGAGCCGCTGACGCCTTTCGTGGATATTTTCTCTCTCGGCGAGGGAGAGGAAGTGACGGCCGAGCTGATCGCGCTCTACCGGAGGGCGCGGGAGGAGGACTGGAGCAAGGACGAGCTTCTTGCGGCCGCCGCCCGCATTCCGGGCCTTTACGTTCCCTCGCTCTACGACGTGACCTATCATGAGGACGGGACTGTGGCGGCCATTTCGCCCCGCGGGGACGCGCCGTCGGTGGTCACCAAGCGCATTGTACAGGACCTCGACGCCACCTACTTCCCGGTGAAGACCATTGTGCCCTCCACCGAGATCGTACACGACCGGGTGATGCTGGAGGTGTTCCGCGGCTGCATCCGCGGCTGCCGCTTCTGCCAGGCGGGGTACGCCTACCGGCCCGTGCGCTCC
>CAZVHV010000100.1:0-6702 GCA_964627025.1 uncultured Oscillospiraceae bacterium
TATAATGAAGAGTCTAGGGGCAGCGGTCAGATGTCAAAGCCGTTTCGTTCCGGGCAAATCAGTCCGCTGCATTCTGGTTTTCCAGAACGTTTCCAGTGCCCGCATTGACGCCGGCGTTAAACTGATCCCAGCCAAAGTCGATGGAGATCTGCGCGCCGTTATTCTGGCTGTCCGCGTCGTTGTTAGCAGTGTTGTTCACAGCGGTGGTGCCGGTGGTGTAAACGCCGGTGGCATCAGGGTCCATAGCCACGGCCAGCAGCAGATCCATCCTGCCGTTGGACTCCGGGTTGCACTTGAGTTCCGCATTCTGGATCACGGCATCAATCTGGGCCTGGGTGAGACCTTCCAGCGCTGACAGTCTCAGGAAATCAACGCCGCCGATAGTGAAGTAGTTATTGCCGCTGGCAAAATTCTCACACAGTTTGAACACGTCGGGCTGGCTGTTATCGTCCTTATCCATGAAGATGGCGATACCGAGCATATCTTTCGTGGTATCAGTCAAATCCATCTGGTCGAGGGCACTGATGTCAAACTTCATGGTGCTGAGTTTCGCCGCGATGGAACCCTGGTTCACAATGTCGGTGCGGAACGCTTGGGCATAGCCGGGATACATGTTCTGCACGTTCAGCTCGATATTGTCGCTGCTCTTGGTAGCCGTGGAATAGGGGCCGACCTGCTTATTCAAAGTGGCATTGTCGGTGAGCTCCGCATTGAAGTCTACGCTGTTGTAGCCCTGCGCCGCGTTCTTGTACGCTTCAATGGATCCAGGTGCCGCAATGATATTATAGTTCGAGGTACTTCTCTGGAAAAACTCATCGTTTACATAGCCGTTCGCTCCTACGCCGTCCACAATGCTCCAACCGTCGGTAATCATTTCATTGTTGTACTGTGCGTAGAGGCCCAGGTCGACAAATGTCACGTCAAGGTCTCCGGTGGTGGCCTTAGTGGTAACGTTCAGCGTGTCGGTCCAGTATGCGTATCCGGTACCGATCAGGATCAGTGACAGTGCGATGATCCCGCTGATGATCGATTTTTTCGCGTGTCTCATAAGAAATCCTCCTTTTTCATTCCATGGTTTCCGCTGCTTGGCAACCGTTGTCTGGTTACAATCACAGTATAGCGAAACACTCATTCCATGAAATCCCGCAAAAGGAGAATTTTCTCTGCTCCGACGGGCGGAATTTACTTACCACCTTCGGCGTTTGCATCTACCACCAAAGTGGTAGACGGCCGCTTGATCTCAAGCAGGTAGAGCTGCTCAGGACCGGAAATGCAGAAAACGCCGTCCCGGGGAAGCTGCTCCTCATCCGGGCAATAGAACAACGGCCGGCGTATTTCCTCTGCCATGGACACCATGCTGTCAATATCCGCGACGTGAACGCATTCCTTCCGCCCCAAATCAGGCAGTTGCTCCAGACGTGTCATTCGGGCACCATATTTTCTGATAATCCGCTTCATCTCCGCCCGCCACGTCTCTTCCTCGTTTGGCAGCCTGGTAAAGAAGAATGGAAACAGCAGCAGAAAAAGCCCCGCTGTCCCCGCCAGGGACAACAGCAAAATTCTTCCGGTATTGACCGGCCGGTCGACCTGTCGGGTTTCGGTGATCTTTCCTTCTTTGGAGACCGGATCCGGTTTTGTGATTTCGTAGAGCGCGGTTCCCGATCCGATGGGAAGGGTGATCTGATACGTAAAGTCCTGCTGTTTTTGCCCGAACGACGTATCCATGGTAAATGTGCCGGTAAATGAGAGGGTAAACGCCCGCGCGACTTTGGTCTGCAGGATCTGGTCCGCCTGTTCGGCCAGTTGACGGTACTGTGAAAGCTGGATTTGAAAAGTTTCATCCACGGCGGCCTGCCCGTCGTCCGTCCCGGAGATTTTGCCGTCTTTCAGCAAAAACTGTTTTTCATATACGCTCTGACTGCCCTCGGTCGAGCTCTGGTATCCTTCCAGGATGGCTGTGACCTGATAAGAACCCGCCACCACAGCCGGGCCATCTCCCTGCAGGAAAGCCTTCAGATGAAATTCAATGGAATCGCTCAGAGCTTCCGGATAAACCTTTTCTTCCTCAAGCCATTCGCTTCCATATAGTTCGTTGGGGATCAGATGTACCCTGTAAGCGGAATCCGTTGTGACCTGATATGAGTATAGCGTATTCTCCACGCTATCCTTGGCCGGAAGCAGGCAGAGCACTAAGCCCACGGCGGCCAAAAGCAGAATCATGCCTCCGGCCACAGCCCAGGCTTTTCGTCTTTGACGCGGAAAAACGGCCTTTTTTCTTCCTGCTTTTGCAGGCTCCGTCATGTTTTCGCCGGATAACGCGGCATCTTTATCTTGGATCATCGACAACTCCTTCCGGCGTCTCGGCGCCGCTTTTGATCACCAGAACAGGAAGCCCAACCTTGGGTATGACCTTGCTGACGGTCCCGTTGATATCATTCGGCTGTACCAGCTGTTCATCGGCGGAATCGTTGTTATCCCCTTTCGTCTGAAAAGAGACATTTCCCGCTTCATCCCGGCGCACCTCAATGATCCGGTGGGTGATGGTGATGTCGTTGCGCTTGAAATTGATGATATCCCCCTGGGATAAGGCATCAATCTCCCGCTCTTCCTGAATTTTTTTCACAAGTACCACATCTCCCGGGTCAATCATCGGCTCCATGCTGCCGGTCAGCACCACGGACGGATAAACCGGAAATACTCCGACACAAAACCAGCAAAAAATCACCGAAGCCAGAAGTCCCACTGCAAATCCCGCCGTTCCCTCGGTTTTTCGGGCCGTAGCGTTCCCGGATGCAGCCTCGCAGCGTTCCTTGACGATCAGCGCATAAATCAGCGGGAAGCAGATCCCGATGGCACTTTGCGCAATCCATGGGAGATCGGGTAAAAATGGGAAAAGCCGCATAAAAATTCGGATGGTCCCCATATAGACAATCCCAGCGGGTGCCCCACCGTAGAAAACCAAAACACTCAGAAGAATATTTTGGGTAAGTCCCGGAACCACGGTCTGGGCCGCGTAGATAAAGCCGGACTGAAAGTCCCCGATCTCCGCGAACCTTCCCCAATTCAACTCCATCGCAAACATGACCGCTGTAATCAGTACGGCCATGGCGGTCCTGTGCCGGCAGGAGCGCCACGCCGTACCCAACCCGTAGGCCCGTATCATCTCCCGGGCCGCCAGGGCCGGAAGAACATAAACCAGGTTGTTGAAAATGCCCGTAGGAGAAGTATCATAGGGCGATGCGGCCAGGTTTTTCAAAACCGCCCCTGTAATAAAGCAGGCTGCCAGATAAAAAGCAGCTCCCGAAGCGGCATAGCCCAGAACCACTCCCCGCAGCCGAAGCCCACCGGGCACGGGGACCTCCGGAAGGACCCGCAGCATAATGGTCAGCAGTGCGACCCAGCCGCAGGCCAGGCAATACAGCGCCGTGCCGGTATAGGCTTTGGCCGCCGGAATGGACAGTACCATAAACGCCAGCATCAGCATCAGTGCATAAGTCGGATAGTGCTCCCGCTTTTCATACATCATAACGCCGGTCCCTCTCCTTTAACGAATGCGGCCCCTGACGGCATAATTCCGCCAGGGGCGATGTTCTGTTATGATGCGGATGTCTCTGCGGAAAATTCAGCGGGCAGGGCGCTTACATCGCCGCCTGTTCCGCCGCCATCGTCCGGGGCGGTGCCGTCTTCGCCTACAGCTTCATCCGCCGGCGCGGTTTCAGAGGAATCGGGCCGGTTTTTTTCAGGTTTCGTCTCCGGATTGGTCTCCGGTTTTGTCTCTGTCTCGGTTTCCGGACTGGTCTGCGGCGCGGACGCGGGCGCGGCGGGCCTTCCTGCCAGCGCGTCATCAGGCGGGACGGTCTTCTTGCTTACAGAAATGTCCGCCGGATAAACCACCGTCATCCGGCATTGCATTTCCAGAGTATCCGTCCAATACGCATACGCCAGTCCTCCGGTCAGGGCCACTGCCAGAGCCCCTGTTATCAATAATAAGGCTCCTCGTTTCATGTCCCGGCCTCCTCCCTCACCACACGGGCAATGCCGTCTTCCGCGTTATTCTGGTCCAGACCCACCGGTACCGTGCAGGTATACACCACCAGCACACCGTCTTGAACGTCAGAGGCCGCGGAGCCAGTATCGGTCCGGTCGGCTTCCAACGTCTCCTCGGACACTTTAATCGTATGAGGCAGTTTTTGAATTTGCCTGCAGCTTCCATCCGTTAACTTAAAATAAAGGCTCCCCGTGAGGAATTCCTCGTCGCCCTCAAAGGAGCGATACACATCAAAATACAAGGGAGCTGAATATTCGGCCGGGATGGCATCGGCCGTATAGATGCATCCGTCCAAAACCAGCGACTGCGTCTGCGGCGCCAGCTCCACGGTCTTCCAGGGAACGGTAAAATCTGCCTCATACCGCTTGGCATCGGTGGCCATGCTGTCTTCTTTTGACAGGGGACAGATGATTTTCACCATATTCCCTTCCAGCAGTTGGTCCAGAGGCAAGCCGTTTTGAAACGTCACCTCTACCGACGTTCCCTTGTCGGCAGACTCCGCCTCCACACCCGGGAGATCTTCCATCAGGTCGCCCTCCGCATTTACAATGGCGGCAGCATACTCCTGCCCGTCCTGGGAAAAGGCCAGCTGAAACATGCCGGTGGACAGCTTCTGCGTGATGTGCAGCGTGTCGGACCACGCCGCATAGGAGATACCGATCACGCCCAGGCTCGCGGCAACGGCCACCGCAAGGAGCGCCTTTCCGGATACTGGTAATGCCCGTTTTTTCACGTACTTCCCCTCCTTCTGTCTTCCCTGACGCATCGACCGATGGCGGTTTTGATAATGTAACTGTTTGTGTTTGCAAAAAGCATGGCCTCCGCGCGGCTTTCAAACCCAAGCTTGCTGAAAATGCTGGTGATATGCTTTTTCGTGGTGCCTTCGGAGATAAAAAGCGTCTTGCTGATTTTGGTATTGCTGTAGCCCTGACTGAGCAGAACCAGCACATCCAATTCCCGATCGGTCAGTTCCCTTAAACGCTGCTCATCCTCCAAAGGCCGGTTCATTTTGTCCACCAGGGCTGCGGAATAGAACTTTCCACCCCGTTCAACCACTTTCAGTCCGTACATGATATCGTCAATAAACGCATCTTTCAGCACGTAAGCGTCCACATCCAGTTGTTTCGCATACCGGAAATCACTTTCCCGGGAAGAGGATGTGATGAAAAAAATCTTGGTGTCACGGCCCTCCTGTTTTACCCACTCCACAAAGGTAAAACCGCTTTCTCTTCCCAAGTTGACATCCACAAAGGCCATATCGACCTTTGTCCGGCGCATCTGTTCCATCGCCTCCCCTACAGTTCCTGCCTGTACAATTGCTTCCTCCGGACGGTACATCTGAATAATCGACTCCAGCCCCTGTCGTGCCAGAGGATGGTCATCAAGAATCAGTACCACGCTCCGTGCCTCCTTTCCGGTTATTATCGGGGCAGGCTGAGTTTGATGCGCGTGCCGTGCCCCTTTTCCGTCTCTAAATCAAATTGTCCTTTTAACAGCGCGGTCATTCGCCGCATGTTCTTCAGACCGTTTCCGCAAAGAGGCGCAGCCTGAACTTTGGTAAACCCCGTGCCGTCGTCTTCGATCTCCACCCGGACGGCATCCTCCTCCAGCCCGATCCGGATGGCCATGTGCCTTGCTTTTCCGTGCCGTATCGCGTTATTGACCGCCTCGCAGGCAATTCGATAAATGGTAATCTTCTGGGCCGCGGTCATGCTCCCCGTATCACCGGCAATATCCAGTTGAATGGCAACGCCGTTCAGCCGTTCCATTTCCTCCATATAGAGCTTCAGTTTGCCGACGAACGCATCCTCATCACAGCTTTCAAATCGCCCGCCATAGATGGTCTGTCTCAGTTCCGCCATAGTAAGCTCCGTGGAGCGCTTCAAAGCCCGCAATTTCGCCTTGAGGTCCTCCTCTTCCATCCTGCCGATGTTCGTCTCAAGAATTTTCAGGCTGCAAACAAGGCCGAACAGTTTTTGAATCACGGTATCGTGAATCTCGTTAGCAAGCCGGTTCTGTTCTTCCGCGGTGATGTACTCTTCCAACTGTCGCTGCGTATCCAGATTGCGGAAAATAATTTCGATCAGCCCCCGGTAAAACTCATCCTGCTGTTTATCCCGCCGCCCGGATCCGGTTTTTTTCCGGATAAAAATTCCCTGGATTGAGTGATTTCCGCCGATACGGATGCCCTCAAACCGCTCCTCCGCGCCCTGCCGCCACAGATCCTTCCAGTCCGGGTTTTCCGCCTCCGCCGGCTCCATATCCCACCGGTTCAGGGCAATATCGATTACGGCTTCGGCACGGTTTTCCTCAATGTCGCGTATTTCCCGTTTTTCCACCGTACCATCCAGATTTAATTTGACCAGAACACATCCCTCCGGCGCAACAGTACGCTTTAAAATGAGCCCGAGCTCCTCCATAACCTTATAGGGGTCCGTCATGGCAAACAAATTCAGCATGTCGTACAAATTCGTAATATGTTTCAGGGCCTGCTCACTGCGCTCCTTTTCCTGTTCCAGGCGCAGATTCAGCAACCTCTGCTGTTCCTGATTCTGAACCAGGCGGTGGATATAATGCAGCAGGATATAAAAGCCCCCGATAATCACGGCGGCGCCGAGAGCGAGATTCACCTGGGAGTATTTTTCAACAATTAT
>CAZVHV010000101.1:0-6680 GCA_964627025.1 uncultured Oscillospiraceae bacterium
TCGTCGCGCTCATCGGCCCGAACGGCGCCGGCAAGACCACGGCCTTCAACTGCATCACCGGCGTCTATGAGCCGACCAACGGCATTGTGCGGTTCAACGATGAAGTGATCGTTGCCAACCACCCCCGCGGCAAAATGAAAAAGATCTATGCCGGCGCGAACGCGACGAAATATACCGGGATCAAGACCGTGAATCCGACGCCGGACAAGATCACGAAGCGCGGCATCGCGCGCACCTTTCAGAATATCCGCCTGTGGAAGAGCATGACGGTGTTCGACAACGTGCTCACCGCCATGCACATGCGTGCAACGCACAACGTCTTTTCCGCGACCTTCCGCATCAGCCGCGCCGAGGAGAGGCGCATGCGCGAAGAGACGGCGGCCCTGCTGAAGGAGCAGAACCTGTTCGAGTACAGGGACGACCTCGCGGTCAGCCTGCCGTACGGCCTGCAGCGCCGGCTTGAGATCGCCCGCGCGCTGGCCACTAAGCCGGAACTGCTGCTTCTGGACGAGCCGGCCGCCGGCATGAATCCGCAGGAGACGCAGGAGCTCACCGATTTTATCGTTGAGATCAAAGACCGTTATAACCTTTCGGTCTTCATGATCGAGCATCATATGGACCTGGTCATGCGGATCTCCAACCGCATTTACGTTCTGGACTTCGGCAAGCCCATCGCCCACGGCACGCCGGACCAGATCCAGAACGACCGGAAGGTCATCGATGCGTATTTGGGGGTGACAGAGGATGCTTAAGATCAACGACCTGAAGGTCAACTACGGCGGCATTGAGGCCGTGAAGGGTATTTCCTTTGAAGTTCCGAAGGGGAGCATCGTCACGCTGGTCGGCGCGAACGGCGCCGGCAAGAGTACGACTCTGCGCACCATCTCCGGTCTTGTAAAGCCCCGGAGCGGCAGCATCGAATTCCTGGAGGAGGACATCACCGGCAGGGACCCGTCCTACATCGTCTCCAAGGGCGTCACCCTGGTGCCGGAGGGAAGAAAGATCTTCCCGGACCTCACCGTTCTGGAGAATCTCAAAATCGGCGCCTACCTCCGGTCGGACATGCTGGAAGAGGACTTAAAATGGGTCTATGACCTTTTTCCGCGCCTGAAGGAGCGCCACTGGCAGCTGGGCGGCACCCTCTCCGGCGGCGAACAGCAGATGCTGGCGGTGGGACGCGCCCTGATGAGCCGTCCCAAGCTCATGATGATGGACGAACCCAGCCTCGGCCTCGCCCCTCTCATCGTCCGCGGGATCTTCGATATCATCAAAGAGGTCAACCGCCAGGGGGTCACCATCCTGCTGATCGAGCAGAACGCGAATATGGCCCTTCAGACCGCCGACATGGGGTATGTTCTGGAGACCGGCCGCATCACTCTCTCCGGCCCCGGCAGGGAACTGCTGGCCAACGAAGACGTGAAGAAGGCCTATCTGGGCAAGTAAACTTAATAAAAGGAGCGGGAAGCCCGGCTGGGCTTCCCGCTCCTTTTATTGGGTGGCAAAAATCAGGAGATAGCCTTCGTTTTCCACACGGTACAGCGCTTCGGCATCCTCGGTGAGGAGACGGACGGGGTCGCCGGGATCGGTCAGGCGCACGCTCGTGCCGCAGTTGGAGCTGACGCTGCGCGGTACCGGCATCATGGCATGGGGGATCCCCTCCCGTTCCAGCCGGCGGCAGAGTTTTACCGCGCCGTAGTGGGTGAAAAAGGTGATCAGATATTCCATGGCGTCACGGCTTTTTGACAGTGAGGATATATTCGTCCTCCTGCTGCGTCACCGTGACTGTGCCGCCCTGATGCTCGCAGAACCGGGTGATATTCTCCACCGCGCAGGAGTTATCCACCAGTACGCGCAGCCCGTCGGCTTTCCGGTAATCCCGCTGCACCAGCATGACCGGTTCCGGACAGGAGCGGCCGCGGGCGTCGATCTGCTTGATCATGATAAGAACCTCCTTACTTATTCCGTTCCATGTGGGCGAGTGTGACTGCCGCAGCCACGGCAAAGCCGATCCCTACGGCGATCCGGCCGTTCATAGTCGGCCCGGCGGCCGAGGAGGCCAGCGAAAAGTTATGGCAGAAGGCCGCGCCGGTCGTCAGTCCGAGCACCGTAACGGCCGAGTCGGCGTTCCCCTCAGCGGCCAGCACCAGCTGGCGCAGGGGGCAGCCGCCCAGAAGGACGGAGGCCCAGCCGACCAGCGCCATGCCGAGAAAGTTCCAAAGCCCGTCGGTATGGGCCACTGGCTGTCCCGCAAAGCCCGGGTGGAAGTGGCCGGTGAGGAGGTTGGCAAGCGCAGAAAAGACGATGACCGCGGCGAAACCGGAGAGAAGATAGAAGTCGCGGAAGAGCAGCGCGTCACGGATGCCGCCCATGGTACACAGGCGGGTGCGCTGCGCAAGGACGCCGACCAGGAGACCCGCGCCGAGGGAGAGCAGCAGCGGCGCCCGCATGGCGCCGGGGCCTTCGGTACTGAAAAAGAGCAGACCGGGCGCGAACGCGAGCAGGAGCAGGAGCGCGGCGCTGATGGCGGGGAAGACCGCCGCCTCGGCTTTTCCCAGCAGATAGGTGCGTTTCAGGGAAAAGCCGCGCTTTAGTGCCGCGATGCCGACCAGAATGCCGGCGGCGAAACCGGCCAGACCGACCACGGCGTTCAGGTCGCCGCCGCCGATGCGCAGCATCATGCGCAGGGGACAGCCTAAAAACATGAGCGCACCCACCATGACGAAAAAGCCGAGTACGAAGCGGGTCATGGGGGAGGAGCCGCCCCTTGCCTTGAAATCACCCGATACTGCGGCGGCCAGAAAAGCGCCCAGCACCAGTCCGATGATCTCGGGCCGAAGATACTGTACCGCCGCCGCCCGGTGGAGCCCCAGGGCCCCGGCGGTGTCGCGCAGGAAGCAGGCGATGCAGAACCCCATATTGCCGGGATTGCCTGCCAGGACCAGACCGACCGCCAGAAGACCTGTGACCGATCCGGTACAGAGGATCAACGCTTGCTTTTTCATAGGGAATGTTCCGCCCCCTTTTTTTCTGCCAGAGACAAGATCGCGGAGGCCGCCGCATCGATGTCCCGCTCCGTGGTCGCCCAGCCCACGGAAAAGCGCACGGTCCCCTGAGGAAAAGTGTTCAGCGCCTTGTGCGCGAGCGGCGCGCAGTGGAGCCCGCAGCGCACCAGAATGCCATAATCCCGCTCCAGCAGATAGGCGATCTCGCCGTTGTCCCGCGCGGGAAAATCCACCGACACGATTCCCATCCGGCGCTCCGCGCATACGGGGCCCGGAATGCGCAGACGGGGATGCCCCGCAATGGCGCGCAGCAGCCGTTCGGTCAGGGCGATTTCGCGCGCGCGCAGGGCGGCGATGCCGGAGGCGTTCAGAAAAGCGAGGGCGTGGCCCAGCCCGATGATGCCGGGGAGATTGAGGGTGCCCGCCTCAAAACGGTCCGGGAGCTGTTCCGGCATCTGATCGGAGGAAGAAAAGCTCCCCGTGCCGCCCGCCAGCAGGGGGGTCATGGCCTCGGACAGCGTTTTGGTCAGCGCGATCCCGCCAATGCCCTGCGGCCCGAGCAGGCCCTTGTGCCCCGCAAAACAGACGGCGTCCGCATGGAGCGTGTTGAGATCCGCCGCAAGAAGCCCCGCCGTCTGGGCCGCGTCCACCGCCAGAAAAATGCCGCGCTCCCGACAGAGCAGGCCGGCGGCGGCGGGATCGAGGATGGTCCCGCTGACGTTGGAGGCGTGGCTGATCACGGCCATCCTTGTTTCGGGGCGCAGCAGGCGGCGGAATTCTTCGAGCAGCAGGTTGCCCTCGCCGTCGCAGGGCGCCACGGAGACGGAAACACCCTGCTGCGCAAGCTGCGCGGCGGGCCGGAGTACGGCGTTGTGCTCCATCGCGCTGACAATCAGATGGTCGCCCGGCTTTAAAACGCCCTTCATCACCATGTTGAGGCTCTGCGTGACGCCGGAGGTGAAAATGATGTGGGAATCGGGGCAGCCGAACAGCGCGCCCAGCGCCTCCCGTACCGCCAGCACGCCCGATGCGGCGCCGGTGGAGAGCCGGTAGCTGGAGCGGCTGATGTTGCCGCCGCCGGTCTCGATAAAATCTGCCATGGACTGCCCCAGGCCAGGCGCTTTCGGGAAGCTCCCGGCGGCGTTGTCCAGATAAATGGTCGACATCATATGAGAACTCCTACCCGACGAAGATGGAATGGTCTTCCTGCCTGGGTTCGATATGCCCGATGATCTCGGCGCAGGGCAGATGATCCTGCAGTTCGTGCAGCAGCGGCAGAGCATCGGGTCCGCGCACGGCGATCAGAAGCCCCCCGGAGGTCTGCGGATCGTAGAGCAGGTCCAGCATGGCGCGCGAAACTTCCTTTGCCGCGCGCGTATCCCGCTCGGCGAAATGGCGGTTGCGGTACATCCCCTCGGGCAGCAGCCCCATGGAGGCCAGCTCCAGAACGCCCGGCAGAAGGGGGATGTTCCGGCTTTCCAGAACGGCGGTGACGTTGCCGCCCCGCGCCATCTCGAGGGTGTGGCCCAGAAGCCCGAAGCCGGTGACGTCGGTACAGCTGTCCACCTCGTATTTTATCATGATATCCCGCGCCTGCCTGTTGAGCGCGGCCATCTGCGCGGTCGCTCTGCGATAGAGCGCCTCATCGACCAGGCCCGCTTTGTGGGCGGTGGTGGCCACCCCGATGCCCAGGGGCTTTGTCAGAATGAGGATATCGCCCGCCCGGGCCCGGTCATTGCGCAGGATATGCGCCGGATGGACAAAGCCGGTGACCGAGAGGCCGTATTTTGGTTCCTTGTCCTGGATGCTGTGGCCGCCCGCGATGAGCGCGCCGGCCTCGTAGACCTTTTCATACCCGCCGCGCAGCAGCTCATGCACAGCCTCGTCGGTCATCCGGGGAGAGACGCAGAGCACGTTGAGGGCCAGCTTGGGGGTGGCGCCCATGGCGTAGATGTCGCTGAGCGCGTTGGCCGCCGCGATCTGGCCGAAGAGATAGGGATCATCCACAATGGGGGGGAAGAAGTCGATGGTCTGCACCAGCGCCAGCTCCTGGCTGATCTGATAGACCGCGGCGTCGTCGCTGGTGTCGTAACCCACCAGAAGCCGCTCGTCGGTTCGGGTGGGCAGGCCGGAGAGCAGCTGGGCCAGCAGGCCCGCGCCCACCTTTGCGCCGCAGCCGGCGCACTCGGCCAGTTTGGTAAGCGGAATGTCAGAGCTCATGGGGGCCCTCCTTCACGAGTACGTGCAGCAGTCCTTCCAGCACCCCTCCGCCTACGGCCCGGGCCTTGTCCGAGACCGAAAAGCAGTGGGTAACCTGACAGCGCGGGTCCACATCGCCCGCTTTCATTCCCAGGGTAACGGGCGTGCCCTCGGGGAGCAGGCCCCGCAGGACCCCTGAGATCTGCGCGGTCATGGGATGTCCCGCGACAAACCCGACCGTCTGACCGGCCGACACGGCGTCACCGATGGCGGCGGCGGGGATAAAAGTGCCGTCGGCGGGGGCGCGCAGCAGCCGCTGGGTGGTGTAGCCGCCGATCTCGCCGGGGATCCCCGTGTTCGCCGCCGGGGAGCCGGTATACAGCACCCGCCCCAGATGGTGGCCGCGCTGCGTTTCAACGGCCGCGTGGCAGTCGACGCCCGCCGTAAAGCCCGGCCCCACGCCGATCACGGCGGGGGCGTCGGTGCGGGAGGTGCCGAGGTTTCGTTTGGCCAGAATGGCGTCCACCACCCCGTCGGGGCGCAGCGCCGCGACCGCTTCTCCCGCCGGGTCCACCAGCACCGCCACAAAGCCGGTGCGCGTTAGCCCGAGCGCTTGCTCCGGATGGGCCGCAAGCTTCGCGGTAATGCCCTCCACCGTCGCCTCTCCGCGGGAAACGCCGCTGGAAAAGGCCACCGTACAGCGCACGGTGGTGGGCCGGGCAATTTCGGTCATGATTACTGAAAAGCCGCTTTGGAACAGGCGGCAGGCGATCCCCGTGGCCAGATCGCCGGCGCCTTTGATGACGATCAACATGGCAGGCCCCCCCTGATACAGTCTTCCTGCTCCAGCGCGCCCAGCGCCACGCGGCAGCCGGGCAGCAGCCGGAGGACGTGTGCGGCGGTCTGCCGGCCCAGTTCGGTCAGACGCTCGTCGTCCGCCTGATTGAGGAATACCCGGAACCGGGCCGCATCCCCCACATGTTTGAACTGGCCGCGCGCGGAGGTGAGGAGGCGGGCGAGGAGCAGGGGCGTGAGCGTGGTGTCGGGCGGAACCGCGAGCAGCGAAGCGGCAAGCTCAAAGCGGTGGCAGACCTCGCAAAGCGGACGCCCCAGCGCGGTGAGTCCGGCCACGGCGACGACCGCGCGGCTCGGCTCCAAAATCTGCGGTTCCCACGCCGCCGGCGCTTTGACGGGGCAGCGGCGGGCGCCGTCCGCCTCCGCAAGGAGCCAGACGCCAGCCCGCAGAGCGGCGTCTAGCAAGGCGTCGGGGGGGCGGGAGAGCTTGCCGCCTGGAGCGGGAGCGGCGGCGCAAATGATGGGATGGGAGCACAGCGCCGCCAAAAGGGTGTCGGGACGCCCGTCGGTGAGCAGCAGGATATCCGCCTCCTGTGGGTCCGGCATCCGGATGTGAGTCGTGGTGGTGACTACGACCGCCGCGCCGCCACCGGCCAGTTCCCTGGCCAGCCGGAACAGGAGAGA
>CAZVHV010000102.1:0-6615 GCA_964627025.1 uncultured Oscillospiraceae bacterium
CGGCCACATCGCTGCCGATGCTGAGGAAAAAGCTCTCCCCCATCGGCAGGACATTCAGGACCCTGCCGATGCGCAGCTCGATGCCCGCGGCCTCGGCGTGGGCAACAAAGTCATCCAGCATCTGGGCGCCGGTCACGCCGGACATACCGAGATAGTTGTCCACCCGTTCGGCCTTATACAGGGCGCTCTGGGCGGGCGGGTTGGTGACCAGCAGAACGGTCTTGTTCCGCGCTCTGGCGTTGACGGCGGCGCTCAGGCCGGCCGGCCCCCCGCCGATGATCGCAATATCGTACATGGGTATCACTCTTTCTTGTTTCATTCATAAGATTATTGTAGCCAGTCGGACGTAATTCGTCAAGAGAGCAGGGAATTAATCCTGGAAACAGTTGCATTCCGCGCAGACCACGGTATATAATAATATATTGCACTGTGTCAAAGGAGTGAGTTTCATGGCTGCTGAGAGCATGAGCCAGAATTTTATCCACGATATCATCGACGAGGAGCTGTCCGAGGGAGGACGGTGCGAGGGAACGCAGGTACACACCCGCTTTCCGCCCGAGCCGAACGGTTACCTTCACATCGGCCACGCCAAGGCGATTTACGTTGATTTCGGCACCGCCGAAAAATACCACGGCATCTGCAACCTGCGGATGGACGACACCAACCCCACAAAAGAGGATGTGGAGTATGTGGAAGCCATCCAGGAGGACATCCGGTGGCTCGGCTACGACTGGGACGACCGGTTCTATTACGCCTCCGACTACTTCGAGCGGATGTACGGCTACGCCGTGGAGCTGATCGAGAAGGGTCTCGCTTATGTCTGCCAGCTCACCGCCGAGGAAATGCGGGAAATGCGCGGCAGTGTGGGCGTACCCGCCCGCAGCCCCTACCGGGACCGTCCCGTTGCCGAAAGCCTCGACCTGTTCCGCCGGATGCGCGCGGGGGAATTCCCCAACGGCACCATGACCCTGCGGGCCAAGATCGACCTGGCCTCGGGCAATTTCAACCTGCGCGACCCCGCCATCTACCGCATCAACCATATGCACCATCACCGCACGGGAAATACCTGGTGCATCTATCCCATGTATGACTTCGCGCATCCCATCGAAGACGCCATCGAGGGGATCACGCATTCCCTCTGCTCGCTGGAATTCGAGGACCACCGTCCTCTTTACGACTGGGTGCGCGACAATATTTCGTGCCCCAACAAGCCGCGTCAGATCGAGTTTGCCCGTTTGGGCATCAACTATACCGTGATGTCCAAGCGCAAGCTGCGTCAGCTTGTGGAGGAAAACCTGGTCTCCGGCTGGGACGACCCGCGCATGCCGACTCTGTGCGGCCTGCGGCGGAGAGGCTACACCCCGGAAGCCATCCGGAATTTTTCCGAGCGCAACGGCGTTTCCAAGGCGGCCTCCACGGTGGAATATTCCTTTCTGGAGCACTGCCTGCGGGAGGACCTGAACCTGCGGGCCAAGCGGGCCATGGCCGTGCTGCGCCCGGTCCGGCTCACCATCACCAACTACCCCGAGGGGCAGGCCGAGACCTTCCGCGTGGAAAACAACCCCAACCGCCCCGAGGATGGGGAGCGTCCGGTCTCCTTCTCCCGCGACCTTTTCGTGGAAGCGGACGATTTTATGGAAGTGCCGGCGAAGAAATACTTCCGCCTGTTCCCCGGCAACGAGGTGCGGCTCAAGGGCGCCTATGTGGTCAAATGCACGGGCTGTGTCAAGGATGACGCGGGCAGCGTGATCGAAGTCCTGGCGGAGTACGACCCCGCCAGCCGCGGGGGCGATCCCGCCGACGGGCGCAAGATCAAGGGCACCATCCACTGGGTGGACGCCGCCACGGCGGCCGAAGCCGAGGTACGGCTTTATGACAACCTCTTCTCCGACTCCGATCCCGACAGCGGCGAAAAGAACTTTCTGGACTGCATCAATCCGAACTCTCTGGAAGTGCTTACCGGCTGCAGGGTGGAGGCTGGTCTGCTTGAGGACAAGGACCCTGTCCCCTATCAGTTCATGCGGCTTGGCTATTTCTGCCTTGACCGCAAGGACTCCAGACCCGGCTGTCCGGTGTTCAACCGCTCGGTCAGCCTGAAGGACAGCTTCAAGGGGAAAGAATAAATGTATCAGTTTCGGAACGACTACAGCGTCGGCGCCCATCCGGCGGTTTTGGCCGCTCTGTGCGACACCAACCGGAGCAGCTGGCCGGGTTACGGCGCGGACGACTGCTGTAACCGTGCGGCCGCGCGGATCCGCGAAGCGTGCGGTGCGCCCGGCGCCGACGTGCAGTTCCTTGTCGGCGGGACGCAGACCAATCTGGCCGCCGTCTGCGCCTTCCTTCGCCCCTGGGAGGCGGTCGTTTCCCCCCTCTCGGGACATATCAACGGACACGAGGCCGGCGCGGTGGAGGCAACCGGGCACAAGATCCTCGGTGTGGCGGCCGGAAGCGACGGCAAGCTGACGCCCGCGCGGATCGCGCCCGTGCTGGCCGAATATGCCAACCCCCACACGGTGCTGCCCCGGCTGGTCTATGTCTCCGACGCCACCGAGACCGGCATGGTCTACACGAAATCGGAGCTTACGGCCCTCTCCCGCTTCTGCCGGGAAAACGACCTGCTTCTGTTTCTGGACGGGGCGCGGCTCGGGTGCGCGCTGACTGCGGAGGGGAACGACCTGACCCTCCCCGATCTGGCCCGTCTCACCGATGCTTTTTACATCGGCGGTACCAAGAACGGGGCGCTGATGGGCGAGGCGCTGGTCCTTGTGAACCCCGCCCTCCAGGACGGCTTTTTCCGCCTGAAAAAGCAGCGTGGCGCGGTGCTTGCCAAGGGCTGGCTGCTCGGGGTCCAGTTTGAGGCCCTGATGCGGGACGGCCTCTACTTCGCCATCGCGCGGCACGCAAATGAGATGGCGTCGCGGCTGCAGGCCGGGCTCCGGGCCATGGGCTGGCACCTGGCGGTGGATTCGCCCACCAATCAGCTCTTCCCCGTCGTGGAAGACAGCCTCCTGCCCAAGCTGGAGGCGCTGTGCACCTTCGAGCCGTGGCAGACCCTCGGCGACGGACATACCGTCATCCGCTTCGTCACCTCCTTCGCCACGACTCCGGAAGAGGTGGACGGCCTGCTGGACACCCTGAAAACCCTGTAATTTCTTTCAAACAGAACGAGAGCCGGCGCTTTCTGCGCCGGCTCTCGTTGTTTCTTATTTGTTGCGGTTAAAGATCTTGAAGATGTCCACGAACGGGTCCTCCTCCGCGGCTTGCTCCTGATCCGGGAGCGGCGTCGGCGGAATGACGGGCTTCTCCTTATTCTCGCCCATCTTAGCGCCCGCTTTGGTGAACAGGTCGTTGGGCGCGCCGCCTTCCTCGAAGCCGGTGGCGATCACGGTGACCCGGATCTCGTCCTCCAGGTCCTCGTCGAACGCGGCGCCGAAGATGATGAGGGCGTCCGGATGGGCGGCCTGCTGCACCAGATTGGCCGCGGTCTCCACTTCCTCCAGCCCGATGTCCACCGAGCCGGTGACATTGACCAGGACGCCGCGCGCGCCGTTGATGGAGGTCTCCAGCAGGGGGCTGGAGATGGCCATCTTCGCCGCTTCCTCCGCCTTGTTCTTTCCGCCGGCGCGGCCCACGCCCATATGGGCCATGCCCGCGTCCTTCATCACAGCGGTGACGTCGGCGAAGTCGAGGTTGATGAAGCCGGTGTTTTTGATGAGGTCGGAGATAGACTGCACCGCCTGACGCAGCACGTCATCGGCGATCTCGAACGCGTTGGCAAAGGTGATCTTCTGGTCGGTGGCGAATTTCAGCCGCTCGTTCGGGATGATGACCAGCGAGTCCACTCTGTTGCGGAGGTCTTCAATGCCGTGCTCGGCCTGCTCCATGCGGCGGCGCCCCTCAAAATGGAAGGGCTTGGTGACCACGCCTACCGTAAGTAAGCCCATCTCCTTGGCGATATCCGCCACGATGGGGGCCGCTCCGGTACCCGTGCCGCCGCCCATGCCGGCGGTGATGAACACCATGTCGGTGTTTTCCAGTATTTTCGAGACCTGGTTGCGGCTCTCCTCGGCGGACTTGCGGCCCACCTCCGGGTCGGAACCGGCACCCTGGCCGCCCGTCAGTTTTTCCCCGATCTGGATTTTATAGGTGGCACTGGACATGGAAAGTGCCTGCTTGTCCGTATTGACCGCGATAAAATCCACGCCCTTTGTTCCGGATGTCACCATCCGGTTGACCACGTTGCTTCCGCCGCCGCCCACGCCGATGACCTTGAGCGCGACGACATTCTCGGGGCCGGTATCCAATCCAAACGCCATAATTGCTCCTCCTATGTACTATCCTATGTAAAAACAACAAATTGTATGTCGAATGCGGAATTTGGGACAATATCTTGGTTTATTGTATCCTTCTTTTGGCAGAAGGTCAATAGCATTTCTGAATGTTTTTCAGCTGTCCGGCACTGCGGGATAAGGCAAATCGTCAGTCCGGCCGGAAGTACCCTTTTTCGCCCGTCAGGTCGATGGTCCCGCTCTCATTGGACTCGAGAAGGGCCACGACCTTTTCCAGCTGCCAGATCTTTTTGGGGAAGTCGGTGGACATGGGCAGCTCCACCGTGAACCGGTTGTCGTAGCGCAGGGTCAGGGTGGCTTCGCCCGTCAGGTCGACGGCGCTCACCTTATCGGCCATTGACCGGTCGGACAGCGCGCCGAGGAGGGCGGTGAGGCTCTCGAACTTGGCGCTGCTTTCCTGCCCCACCGCCGCCTTGGCCCCTACCGAGGGAAGGATGGGGGTGATGCCGGTGACCACGGCGTACTGTTTTCCCAGGGCCTCGTCCCCCTGTTCCAGCAGCTTCCCCCCGGCGTCTATCACCCACCAGTCGTTCCCGTTCTGGAGCGAGGCCACGGGTACGCACTCGGTAATATTGATGCCCAGCGTATCGGGCAGGCCCCGGAGGATGTTCACCTTGTCCACGTAGGGCAGCGCGGACAGGATCTTTCGCGCGATCTGGTATTTGTTCAGCAGGAATAGGTTATCTCCCTGCTGCACGCCGGTCACGTCGATGATCTGCTGGGCCGTATAGCGGTCGTTGCCCGATACGGTGACCTCGCTGACCCGGAAAAAGACCACACACCCGGCAATGATGGCGGCCAGGATAACAACGGCAGATATCAGCTTATAGAGAAAGCTGAATTGCCCTCTGCGGCGTCGTTTTCTGTTGCTGCGTCTCTGAGCCATTGTGGTTCTCCTCTTTTTCGACTGCTGCGGCGAAACTGACGCCGTTGGTGCGGCGGATGTCCGCGCCGAGCGCGGTGAGTGCGCCCGCAAGGTTATAATAGCCGCGGTCCATATGATGGAGGCCGGCGATCTCGCTCACGCCCTCCGCCCCCAGCGCGGCCACCACGAGAGCCGCGCCGCCGCGCAGGTCGACGCAGCGGAGGGAGGCCCCGTGCAGTCTGGGCACGCCGCGCACCTCCGCCACGCGTCCCTCCACGCGGATGGAAGCGCCCATGCGCACAAGCTGCTCCACATGGCGGTAGCGGTTTTCAAAAATATTTTCCACGAACACCGTGACGCCGCAGCTCTGCGCAAGGGCCGCCATCAGCGGCGGCTGGGCGTCGGTCGGGAACCCGGGGTATGGCGCGGTGCGGATGGGCTGCACGCTTCGGAGCGGCGCGTCCTTCCGGATGCTGATATAATCCCTGCCGCTGCGCAGTCTGCAGCCCGCCTCGCTCAGCACGGCGGTGACGGTGGAGAGGTAACGGTAATCGATCCGGGTCAGCGTGACCTCACCACCCGCGGCCGCGACAGCCGAAAGATAGGTGGCCGCCACGATGCGGTCCGGCATGATGGTGTACTCGCCCCCGTGCAGGGCGGCGCAGCCCTCCACCGCGATGACCGAGCTGCCCGCGCCCCGCACCCTCGCGCCCATGGACTGCAGGAACCCCTGCAGGTCCACGATTTCCGGCTCCCGGGCGGCGTTGTTGATGAGGGTGATCCCGTCCGCCCTGCAGGCGGCCAGCATCGCGTTCTCGGTGGCGCCCACGCTCGGGATGGAGAGCGTGAACACGCTGCCGGCCAGGGCGGCGGCGGTGCAGTGCAGACAACCTGCGGCCTCCTCCACCTCGGCCCCCATGGACCGCAGGGCGGCCAGATGGAGGTCGATCGGGCGCGGCCCGAGCTCACAGCCGCCCGGGCAGCACATGGACGCTTCCCCCATGCGCGCGAGGACCGCGCCCAGGAAAATGACCGAGGAGCGCATCTCCCGCATAAGGTGGTCCGGAACATCGCAGCGCGTCAGCACGGCCGAGTCCACGATCAGGGTGTCCCCCTCCCGCTGCACCGTGCAGCCCAGATGCTCCAGGATGGAAATGGAGGCGGTCACGTCGGAGATGTCGGGGCAGTTATGTATTACGCTCCGGCCCGCCGCGAGCAGGGTGGCCGCCAAAATAGGCAGGACACTGTTTTTGGCGCCGTGTACCGCGATGGTTCCGGCCAGACGTCTGCCGCCGTCAATGACATACGTTTCCATTGTGATCCCTCCGTATCGTATTCAGGGTATCCTATGCGGAGGAATCTGAAATTGACAACGGCAGGACAAAGAATCAGCGCAGAAGC
>CAZVHV010000103.1:0-6469 GCA_964627025.1 uncultured Oscillospiraceae bacterium
TTCATGAAAAAACGCTTGCCTTTTCCTGCGCCGCCTCAGGCTTGGACTGCTGCTACGTCGGAGAGGAGGGGGCGGTATTCGCCGCCGTGTCCCGGCTGGAGGAGACGGTGGACAAGCTGGAGACCGAAGCGGGGGTGCAGGGTGCTTTTCTGGATGAGATGGTGATGCACGAGGTGCTTTCCGAGGTGCGGGATATTGCAAGACGCGGCGGTATTTCGTGCGCATGCGGGTCCGGAAAGCTGGGCATACGAGTGAAGTACAGCGCCGTTGAGATTGTCTGTGAGGACTGCGGCGCCGTCCTGCGCATTCCTGCTGCGGTTGCCGCCGATATCGACAATATCTGCTGCAAGAATTCACTGATCATCTCTGGAAAGAAGGACTGACAGGGTGGATATTTATTATGAAACTACCTTTCAGATCAACACCCGGGATGCCGACCCATTCGACCAGTGCCGGCCGTCGTCGCTGCTGGGGTATCTGCAGGAGGCGGCCACCGGCGCTGCAAAGAAGCTGCGTGTCACCCGTGAGGAGCTGATCAGGGACTACGGCGCTTTCTGGATGCTGGCCCGTATCTGGTACCGGATCGATCGACCCATCCGCTGGGATCAGAAGCTGATGATCCGCACCTGGCACCGGGGCAGTCATGGCGCTACCATGTACCGCGATTACGACCTGTTCCTGGATGGGACATACATCGGCGAGGCGGTGTCCGCGTGGGTGCTGGCGGACGTGAACACACACAAGCTCTTCCGCCTCTCCAGAATCGAAGGCCTTCGGAATTCCACCGGCGGGACACTGTGCAAGGACCGGACCCTGCAGAAGCTGCATATCCCCTGCGAGCTGCCGCTGAAGGAAGAACGTCTGATCCATTACAGCGATGCCGACGTCAACGGCCACGTCAACAACAGCCGGTATGCCGATTTTGTCTGTGATGCCGTAGGGCTGGCAAACATGGGCGAAGACCGGTTCGTTTCCTCGCTTCAGCTGGGCTATCTGGCGGAGTGCCGGCCGAACGAGACGCTCCGTATCCATGCCGGGCAGGATGGAAAGTTCTGGTACGCTCAGGGCCTTGACCGGGACGCGGCCCCGCGGTTTGATGCCGCAATGTTGTTTTCCCCTCTTGACAACGCTTCCGACTTAACGTAAGATAGGAAAAATTTAAACAGATGAAAAGGAGATGCGCTATGGTCAACACCGATGCTGTCGCAAAATTTGTGGGGCAGGGACTCACGTTTGACGATGTCCTGCTGATTCCTGCCAAGAGTGAAGTGCTTCCGGCGGACATTGAACTGACAACGAAGCTCACTAAGAAAGTCACTCTGAATATCCCGCTCATGAGTGCCGCGATGGATACCGTTACCGAATCCCGCATGGCGATCGCGATTGCCCGGGAAGGCGGGATCGGTGTCATTCATAAAAATATGAGCATCGGTCAGCAGGCTGAGCAGGTGGATATGGTGAAGCGCTCGGAAAACGGAGTCATTACGAATCCGTTTTGGCTGGGCCCTGGCCATACCCTGGCGGAGGCCGACGAGCTGATGGCCAAGTACCGCATCTCGGGCGTGCCGATCTGTGACAACGGAAAGCTGATCGGCATCATCACCAACCGCGATATGAAGTTTGAGACAGACATGAATCAGCTGATCGACAACGTGATGACCAAGGACCATCTGGTTACCGCCCCGGAGGGGACCACTCTGGAGCAGGCTAAGGAGATCCTTCGCCGTCATAAGGTCGAGAAGCTGCCCATCGTGGACGACAAGTTCCACCTGAAGGGCCTCATCACCATCAAGGATATCGAAAAGGCACAGGTCTATCCCAATTCCGCCCGTGATGAGAAGGGACGTCTGCTGGTGGCTGCCGCGATCGGCGTGACCTCCGATGTCATCGAGCGCGCCACCGCGCTGCTGGAGGCAGGTGCGGATGCTCTGGTGCTTGACTCGGCCCACGGACATTCCAAAAACATCATGGCCTGCGTCAAGCGGATCAAGTCCATCTATCCGGACGCGCAGCTTATTGCCGGCAACGTGGCCACTGCCGAGGGGACCCGTGCCCTGATCGAGGCAGGCGCGGACTGCGTGAAGATCGGCATCGGCCCCGGTTCCATCTGCACCACCCGCGTGGTGGCAGGCATCGGCGTGCCGCAGATCACCGCCATCTATGACGCGGCACGCGTGGCCGCCGAATATGGCATCCCCATCATCGCGGACGGCGGCGTGAAGTACTCGGGCGATATCGTCAAGGCGATCGCGGCCGGCGCCAACGTCGTGATGCTCGGCTCTCTGCTGGCCGGCTGTGAGGAAAGCCCCGGCGAGACCGAAGTCTATCAGGGCCGGAAGTTCAAGGTCTACCGCGGCATGGGTTCCCTGGCGGCGATGAGCAAGGGCAGCAAGGACCGCTACTTCCAGGAAGACAATAAAAAACTGGTGCCCGAAGGCGTGGAAGGCCGCGTGCCCTATAAGGGACTCACTTCGGAAACCGTTTATCAGCTTGTCGGCGGCCTGCGTTCCGGCATGGGCTACTGCGGATCCCCCAATGTTCCGAGCCTCCAGCAGAACAGCCAGTTCATGCAGATCACCAGCGCTGGCCTGCGTGAGAGCCACCCCCATGACATCTATATCACCAAGGAAGCACCGAACTACACGATGAATCCGCAGTGATATCTGCATTCCGAAGGGAAATCGGAATTAAAAAAGCGGGAAGCGACTTGCTTCCCGCTTTTTTTTGTCAAAAAGGGCCCGGTTTCCGCTGAAACGGAAACCGGGCCCTTTTGCAGGCCAAGGATGTTATACGCGGTCCACCTTGCCGGTCACCGGATCCATGACCAGACCATGGACATGGATGTCCTTTGGGAGAAGCATATGTTCTTTGATGGTGTTGACCGTGGCGGTCACGGAGTCCTCCACGCTGTTAAAACCGGTCAGCCATGCGTCGAAATCGATCCCGCAGAACTTGATGCATGCAATGGTTTCCTCGGAAATTCCGCGGCTGCGCATCTTCTCCAGGATCTCAGTGCTGTTCAGATTCTGCATGCCGCAGTCTCGGTGCCCGATCACCAGGATCTCCTCCACGCCGAGACTGTAAACTGCAATGATCAGGCTGCGCATAACGCTTCCGAAGGGGGAGGATACCACGGCGCCCGCATTTTTGATAATCTTGATGTCCCCGTTTTTAAACCCGAGGGCCGCAGGCAGCAGCTCCGTAAGACGGGTATCCATGCAGGAAAGGATCGCAATTTTTTTGTGGGGATATTTGGTGGCAATATATTTTTCATATCCCTTCTTTTCCACAAACTCCCGGTTAAATTCAAGCAGTTCTTCAACCATACGGCAGGGCCCCCTTATGCTATAAGAATTTATATTATAAATATAACATCAGAGGGTAAAAAAAGCAATATGCAAGTTTCGATCCTCTCTGTTGCATGATTGTCGATTGGACGGGCGGCGCCTTATGTCCGTGAGATTCTGTGACGAAATCTCAAAATGTTAAATACCACGATTAACGGTTTGCCATTTTTAGGGTTTTGTGCTATAATAAAGGTAAAGCGGCAGTCTGAAAGAACCGGATTGCACAGATAGACTGGGACAGGCTGATGCCGGGAGAGAAGGGGGTGTCCAGATGGAACGTTATATCGCCAGGCAGCCGATTTTCGATCAGAGCATGGGCGTATCGGCATACGAACTTCTATACCGTACCGGATTTGAAAATACGGCGGGCATCTCGGACGGGGACAAGGCGACGCGAAGTCTGCTTTCCGACGCAGTGATGGGATTTGACCTGAATAAACTGACAAACAGCAAAATGGCGTTTGTCAATTTTACGGAGCATCTGCTGATGGATGGGTTCGTGCTGCTGGCCGACCCGAAGCAGGTGACGGTAGAGATTCTGGAAGACACACATGTCAGCCCCGCACTGCTGGACCGGCTCATGGAACTCAAGGATAAGGGGTACAGGCTGGCTTTGGATGACTACACCGGCGATCCTGACTTTGAACCGCTGCTGCCGCTAGTGGACGTTCTCAAGGTGGACTTTATCCTTACGGATGAGAAGACGCAGGAGCAGATTGCCGCCCGGTTTCGCCATGGGAGGATCAAGCTGCTGGCGGAAAAGGTGGAGACCAGGGCAGAGTTCGACCGGGCCGTAAGAATTGGCTATCGGCTTTTCCAGGGGTATTTTTTTGAAAAACCCACCCTGATTTCCAAACAGGTGCCGGACCAGAACTACACGGCATATATTCGGCTCATACGCGAACTGAACAAAGCGGATGTTGAATTGTCAGCCTGCGCCGACATCATCCGAACCGATGCCACCATAACCTATAAACTTTTGAAGAAGGTAAAATCCTGTCGGTATTATCACGGAAATTCCATTCAGCTGGTCCAGCAGGCCGTGTCATTTTTGGGGATCGATGAGCTTTACCACTGGGTCATTCTGCTGATGGCCCGCGATATGAACAAGACCGGCTCGGATGAGACCGTGCGAGAGGCGTATCTGCGCGGTGTTTTTACAGAGCAGCTGATGGCCCGTTCGCCGCTTCGCAGGAGCAAAAACGATGGGTTCCTGCTGGGGATGTTCAGCCTCATGGACCGAATCATGGGTACGCCGCTGGAGAATGTGCTGAAAGAGGTCGCGCTGCCACAGGATGTCGCCGATGCTTTGCTGAACCGGCAGCAAAACGAACTGTCAAACTTCCTGGGATTCATACAGGCATATGATTCGGTGGACGGTTACCGGAAACTTTCGGGGCTGGACCTGGATCTGGATATTTCCATGGAGGAATTAGTGGACCTTTACACGAAATGCATCCAGGAAACGGACTGGGCGTTCGATGTTGTGTGAGATGTGGGCATGATTCGATCGGAAGGACTTAAATTAAAAAGACGGAGCCGCAAAGCTGCTGAAAATCGGCAGTTTGCGGCTCTTTTGAAAGATTAGATAACATAATCTCCCTTTGAAATGTTTTCGGCTAAGTCTCCTACGGTGATCCCTTCAAGGTAATGATCGATCAGGCGATCCAGTTCGATCCACATTGGAAGGGTTCTGCAGTTTGCCGCGCGGTCACATTTATTATGGCTATCTTCCAGACAGGCAACCGGCGCAAGGGTTCCTTCGGTCAATTTCAAAACGCTGCCCACGGTATATTCATCTGGAGCGCGGTTTAACCTGTAACCGCCGCCTTTTCCGTGAAGAGCATCGACAAAGCCCGCTTTCGACAGCACGGTCATGATGCTTTCAAGGTATTTTTGTGAGATTTTCTGCCGTTCGGCAATATCTTTCAGCGGAATATAAGCGCCCGCGCTGTGCTCCGAAAGATCGACCATCACACGCAGAGCGTAACGTCCTTTTGTTGAGATCATCATGGTACAGCAACCTCCACAGCTTTATGCACGGCCTAATCTCAGCATTTCGTCAATGCATTTTCTCGCTCCGGCAATCTCATGATGACTCAAACGTATTTCCTCACCGCCGGCGCCTTTCACACAGGCGTATACATCGGCAAGGGTGGTGAGCTTCATGTTGTGGCAGACACAGTCTTTTGAAAGCGGGTAGAAGCTTTTATCCGGGCATAAGAACTGCAGATGCTGAACAATGCTGTTTTCGGTGCCGATTATGAATTCTTTTGCCTCACTGTTTTCCGCATAAGACATGATCCCGGTCGTGCTCCCGACATAATCGGCCAGTTCGGTTACAGCCGGATGACACTCGGGATGGAGCAGAAGCAGCGCACCCGGATGGGCGTTGCGCGCTTTCTCAACGTCCTTGACCATCATGCGCAGATGTGTCGGGCAGCCACCCTGAACAAGCTTTATGTTTTTATCAGGGATCTGTTTTGCGACCCAGTCGCCGAGGTTGCAGTCTGGGATGAAGAGGATGTTCGGGTTTTCGATGTTGCGCACGATTTTAACGGCGGAAGAAGAGGTCACGCAGATGTCACAGACGGTCTTCTGCTCTGCCGTTGTATTGATGTACGCAACAACGGCATAGCCGGGATACCTTTCTTTCAGCTGTAAAATCAGGTCCTTATCCATCTGTTCGGCCATCGGACAGCCCGCATCCGGATGGGACAGCAGGACCGTTTTCTCGGGCGACAGGATTTTTACCGTCTCGGCCATGAACCTGACGCCGCACATCAGGACGGTTTTCTGCGGAGCCGTGGCCGCCTGCTGGCTCAGCCCAAAGGAGTCTCCGACATAATCGGCGACCTCCCAGATGTCGTGGCTCTGATAGGCGTGTGCAAGGATACAGATCTCGTTTTCTTTTTTCAGACGCAGGATCTCGTCCTGCATTTCACGTGTGGTCATTTTTTTACCTCAATGTTTATAGTTTTTTGCTGAGATTGCCCTTAGTCAGTCTGTAAACAACGGGATAGAGAGGTACCGTTCACCGCTGTCGGCAAGCAGCACGACGATGACTTTACCTTTGTTTTCCGGTCGTTTGGCGAGTTGTGCCGCTGCCCAGACGGCGGCTC
>CAZVHV010000104.1:0-6461 GCA_964627025.1 uncultured Oscillospiraceae bacterium
GATGGCGTCGATGACAGCCTGCTTGTACTCGTCGGTACCGGCGGTCAGGCCCTTCGACTCGGCAATGGACAGCGCGTTGCAGAGAACCATGGCCGCGTCATACGCGTTGGCCGCGAACATGCTCAGGGTGTCGGTGCCGTAGGCCGCGGTGTAGTCGGCCTCGAACTTCTTCACCGCGTCGGAGCTGCCGGGGGCATACGCCGAGCAGTAGACCGAGCCTTCCAGATCCTTCGCGGAAGCGTAGGCGGCAACACCGGACCAGCCGTCGCCGCCCAGGAAGGTGCCGGTCACGCCCACTTCACGGGCCTGGGTCACGATGAGGCCGTCGTCCTGATAGTAGTTGGGGCAGAAGATCACATCGGGATTCTTGGCCGCGATGGTGGTCAGCTGGCTCTTGAAGTCCACGTCGCCCTTGGCATAGCCCTGCTCGGCCACGACGTCGATGCCCAGCTCGCCGGCCTTGGCGACGAAAGCGTCCTTCAGGCCGTTGGCGTAATCGTTGCCGGTCTGATAGATCACGGCGGCAGTCTTGGCCTTCAGCACCTCGGAGGCGTACTGGGCCATCTTCTCGCCCTGGAAGGGGTCGATGAAGCAGGTGCGGAACACATTGGAGTAAACCGTGTTGGAGGCAGCGTCATAGGTGACGGACTCTGCGGTGGCGGAAGCCGTGATCATGGGCATGTTGATGGGATAGGCCTCGCTCACGACGGCCAGGGTGTTGGAGGTCAGCACGTCGCCCACGAGCGCGGTGATGCCCTCGTCCGCCATACGGGTGAAGGCGGTGACGGCCTCGGCGTCGTTGCCCTTGTTGTCATAAATGATAAGCTCGATCTTTTTGCCGTTGATACCGCCGTTGGCGTTGACCTGGTTGAAATACAGCTCGGCGCCGTTGCGGACGGCCAGGCCGTACACGGCGTTTTCGCCGGTGTGGCAGCCCAGGATGCCGACCTTGATGGTGTCACCGGAGGGAGCGGCGGAATCGGAAGGAGCGGGGCTGGTGGCGGAGTTGGAGCTGGAGCAGCCTGCAACCAGACCGAAGCAAAGAGCCATCGAAAGCGCAAGAGCAAGGATGCGGTTCTTCTTCATTTTCATTGTTTCCTCCTTTTGTAAGTTGGTGACAATTATATTCCCCACTTTTTCAATTGTCAATCGTCAACGTGCCCATATCGTGCCACTTTTCCGGGTAGGGCGCCGCTAGATCACCAGACCCCCGTTCGGGCTGAGAATCTGGCCGGTGCAGAACCGGGCGCGCTCAGATGCGAGGAACAAAATGCTCTCGGCCACATCGGCGGGCGTGCCCAGCATCCCAAGGGGCGTTTCCTCCCGCAGCGCATCCATGACATCCGGGGAAAATCCCCGGTTCATCTCGGTGTCGATGACGCCGGGCGCCACGCAGTTGACCGTGATCCCGGAGGGGCCGAGCTCCTTGGCCAGCGCCCTCGTCAGGCCGATCACCGCCGCCTTGGAGGCGGAATAGGCCGCCTCGCAGGAGGCGCCGGTCAGTCCCCAGATCGAGGAGACCGTAACGATCCGGCCCTCTTTCCTATGCACAAAATGCGGGATCACCGAGCGGCAGCAGTAGAAGACGCCGTCGACGTTCACCGCGAAGATGCGCCGCCAGTTCTCCGCCGTCATCTCGCTGAGCAGCTCCTGCCTTGCTACGCCGGCGTTGCAGACGAGAACGTCAAGCCGGCCGAGCTGCTCCAGCACACGGCCGACCATCGCCTCCACCTGCGCCGGATCGGAGACGTCGGCCCGCACCGCCATGGCGGTGCCTCCCCCCTCCCGCAGCTCCCGCACCAGCGTCCCGGCCTCCCGCTCGGAGGTGTGATAATTGACCGCGACGGCATAGCCCTCCGCCGCGAACCGCCGGGCAGTTTCGGCGCCGATCCCGCGGGAAGCGCCCGTGATGAGCACAGTTTTCATAGCAATCTCCTTAGGCATCCGATAACCGGCCGGCAGGGCGATCAGCGCGCAGACGCCCAGCAGCACGGGCTGATGGATGAAATAGACCGCGAGGGCATGCCGCCCCAAAAAGCAGAGCTGGCGCTGCCGCAGCCGCCTGAGCCAGCCGGGCACCCGCCCCTCCGCCGCGAAGCCGCCCAGCCATGTTCCGAACAGAAACCAGAAAAACCAGGGAAAGAGGGGGTAGTAATCCGCGGAGCGAAACCCCGGACTGATGATGCCGAACGGATAGAGGTGCGGCACCGGCAGCACCAGCGGCAGGGCCGTCCGGGCGGCGAGAAACAGCGCGAGATAAAGGACCGGCGCCGCCCTGCGCGGGATCTTCTCCCAAAGCCTGTGGGAAAGGCCGTAGAGCAGCATGGCGCAGCCCAGAAAGTGCAGGATCCCGAACCGGACGAAATCCCCCCAGAGAAAGGTCACGGCACTGACCGCCGCGCCGCAGCACAGCACCACGGCGCCCCGCTTCAGGTTGCTGTGGGAAAGGCGGGATGATGCTCCCGCGATGAGGATGAAGCCCCACGACGCCCCGATCTGGCAGGCCGTCATCACCGGGTTGAAGAGGACCCATTGGGGAAACCCGCAGGAAACACGGAGGTCATAGCCCAGATGGAAGATCACCATGAGGATCACGCAGACCCCCCGGAGGGCATCCATGCCGTAAATCCGTTCTCCGTCCGCCGGAGAGGCGGGAACGGGTGCCATTATACGTTGAAGCGGAAGAGGACGATGTCGCCGTCCTGCATCACATATTCCTTGCCCTCGGAGCGCACCAGGCCCTTTTCCCGCGCGGCGGCCATGGTGCCCTGCACCACGAGGTCCTCATAGGAGACGACCTCGGCCCGGATAAAGCCGCGCTCGAAGTCGCTGTGGATCTTTCCCGCGGCCTGCGGAGCCTTGGTCCCCCTGGTGATGGTCCATGCCCGGCACTCGTCCTCGCCCGCGGTGAGGAAGGAAATGAGCCCCAGCAGCGCGTAGGATGCCTTGATGAGGCGGTCGAGACCGGACTCGAGGATGCCCAGCTCCTCCAGAAAGGCCCGCTTGTCCTCGCCGTCCAGCTCGGCGATCTCCGCCTCCAGCTTGGCGCATACGGGGATCACCTGCGCCCCCTCCTTTGCGGCCAGTTCCTTCACCTGCCGGTAGTAGGGGTTGTTCAGGTAGTCGGAAAAGCCGTCCTCGTCGAGGTTGGCGGCATAGATCACGGGCTTGAGGGAAATCAGGTCCGCGGTGGCGATGACGGCGGCGTCCTCCGTGTCGCACTCGTAGCTGCGGGCCGACCTGCTCTCGTTGAGATGCTCCAGCAGTCCTTTGAACACCTCGGCCTCGCGGAGGTACTTCTTGTCCCCCTTGGCGGCCTTGACCGCCTTCTCGATGCGCCGCTCCACCATTTCTATATCGGCCATGATCAGCTCGATGTCGATGATCTCGATGTCGCGCAGCGGGTCGGTGGAGCCCTCCACGTGGATCACGTTCTCATCCTCGAAGCAGCGCACCACATGGACGATGGCGGCGGTCTCGCGGATATTGGAGAGGAACTTGTTGCCCAGGCCCTCGCCCTTGGAGGCTCCCTTTACCAGTCCCGCGATATCCACGAATTCCACAACGGCCGGCGTTTTCTTTTTCGGGTGATAGAGGCTGTCCAGCATATCCAGCCGGTAGTCGGGAACGGCTACCACGCCCACGTTCGGCTCGATGGTACAGAAGGGGTAGTTGGCGCTCTCGGCGCCCGCGTTGGTAATGGCGTTGAATAACGTGCTCTTGCCCACGTTGGGCAGGCCCACAATCCCTAATTTCATCGGTTGTTACCCTCTTTCGGTTCTTTCCGGTCTTTTATCGTTTTTTACAGCGATGGTATTATATACGAAAGGCGCAAAAAACACAACAGCTTCTCTTTTTCGGCCTTTTGTCCTAAAAATTAAAAAATTTTATCGGTATCATTTTGTTCCGCTTTGTGCTAAAATAGAAAAACAGTTCATACGGTGGTGGTCGACCACCACGGAAGGAGCTTTGTCACATGACCTCAACCTTTGATTGCCTTGTTGTAGGCGCCGGATTTGCCGGCGCCGTAGCCGCCCGTGAGCTGGCGGAACGGGGCGGCAAAAAGGTATTGCTTGTGGAGCGCCGCGCCCATATCGGCGGCAACGCCTACGACTGCGACGACGACGCCGGTATCCTGATCCACCGGTACGGCCCCCATATTTTCCACACGAACGACGCGCGTGTGTTCCGTTATCTTTCCCGCTTCACCGAGTGGCGGGATTACCAGCACCGGGTGGTGGCCAACGTCCACGGCCAGCTGATGCCGGTGCCCTTCAACCTCCACTCTCTGTCGGTGGCGTTCGACGACGAAAAAGCAGCCCTGCTGGAGCGGAAGCTGCTGGCGGCTTACGGCCCGGAGCGCAAGGTCACCATTCTGGAGCTGCGTCAGGCCGCCGACCCCGACCTTGCGCAGCTGGCGGATTACGTGTATGAAAATGTCTTCCTTCATTATACCATGAAGCAGTGGGGCACGACGCCGGAGGAGATCGACCCGGCCACCACCGCCCGCGTGCCCGTCTTCGTCTCCCGGGACGACCGCTATTTCCAGGACACCTGGCAGGGCATGCCGGCCGACGGCTATACGCCGCTGTTCGAATCCCTCCTGGCGCACCCCAATATCGAAGTGCGCCTGAATACCGACGCCGCCGGCCTCCTCAGCCTGGAGGGCGGCAAACTCAGCGTGGGGGGCGTCCCCTTCTCCGGCCCCGTGATCTACACCGGCGCGGCGGATGAGCTGTTCTCCTGCCGCTTCGGCCGTCTGCCCTACCGCACCCTGCAGTTTCAGTTCGAGACCCACCCTGTGGAATGGTACCAGACCCACGGCACGGTGAATTATACGGTCGATCAGCCTTATACCCGCATCACCGAGTTCAAGCACCTCACCGGCCAGATCCGCAGGGACTGCACCACCATCATGAAGGAATTCTCCCGCGCCTACACCGGAGCGCCCGGCGAGATCCCTTATTATGCGATCATCAGCCCAAAAAATAACGCTCTGTATTCAAAATACAAGGCTCTGGCCGGGGGACACCCCAACCTTCACCTGCTCGGCCGGCTGGCGGAATATCAGTATTACAATATGGACGCCATTGTGGCGCGGGCACTCGCGCTCTGCGACGGCCTGCTCGGCGTCGCGGAATAGCCGCCCGGTCCTTTTCGGACCCCTCCCATACGCAACCACCAAGCGCCTCATGACCGCGGCGCAGTTATTTCACCCGAACGGAGCGATCATCGTTGAAGATCATTACTTTTGCAGTCCCGTGTTACAACTCGGCCGCCTATATGCACCGATGCATCGAGACTCTTCTGGAGGGCGGCGACGACATCGAAATCATTCTGGTGGACGACGGTTCCAAGGATGAGACCGGCAGCATTGCCGACTGGTATGCCGCCGCCCATCCCGACGTGGTCCGCGTGATCCATCAGGAAAACGGCGGCCACGGCGAGGGCGTCAACCAGGGGCTGCGCAATGCCTCCGGGATCTACTACAAAGTTGTGGACTCGGACGACTGGCTGGACGTCCCCTCGCTTCACAAAATGCTCGACACGCTGCGCCGCTTTGCCGCGGCCGACAATCCGGTCGACATGATGGTGTGCAACTACGTTTACGAGCATGTCGAGGACCGCACGCAGAAGGTCATGCGCTACACCAATGTCTTCCCGTTGGGCAGGGTGTTCACCTGGGCGGACATGGGGCATTTCCGCCCCTCCCAGTACCTGCTCATGCACTCGGTCATCTACCGCACCGCGCTTCTGCGCGACTGCGGACTGGAGCTTCCCAAACATACTTTTTACGTAGACAACCTCTTTGTTTATCAGCCCCTCCCCTACGTCCGCACCATTTATTACATGAATCTGGATCTGTACCGCTATTTTATCGGCCGGAGCGATCAGTCGGTCAACGAAAAGGTCATGATCACCCGGGTGGACCAGCAGGTCCGGGTCACCCGCCTCATGATCGACAGCCACGACCTCGACCGCATCGCCCGCGGGCAGAAAAAACTGGCGCGCTACATGTTCAACTACCTCTCCATGATGATGAGCATCTCCTCCATTTTCCTCATCCTCACCAACACGCCGGAGAGTCTGGGAAAACGGACCGAGCTGTGGGAATATCTGCGCACGGTGAGCCAGCGGGTCTATCACCGGATGAAATACCGCGCCGTATCCGCGTTTACCATTTTTCCGGGTTATCAGGGACGGCGGCTCTCCGTATCCATTTACCGCCTGACCCGCAACATTTATAAATTCAACTGAGAAAAGGACTTCCCCGAACCGGGGAAGTCCTTTCGCGCTTCTTTCCTGATTTACTTATACTCTGCCGCCAGTTTGGCAAAGGCGGGCAGCGCCCGCTCCACGCGCTCGGTGGGCACGCAGTAGGCGATCCTGACATGGCCGGGCGCGCCGAAGCTGTCGCCGGGCACCAGGAGCAACTCATACTTTTTCGCCCGCTCGCAGAA
>CAZVHV010000105.1:0-3604 GCA_964627025.1 uncultured Oscillospiraceae bacterium
CGTATTGGCGATCGTCGTGATGTATGATGCGTCCAATGTCCGCCGTGCGGCGGGAGAGCAGGCCAAAATCCTCAATTATATGATGGAGCATTGGACCGAGATGCCGCCCGCCATTTTCGGCAAGGAGTTAAAAGAGCTGTTGGGACATACCCCCATACAGGTGCTGATGGGCGGGCTGCTCGGAATTGCCATCGGCTTCTTTGGCCCCGCTCTTTTTCATAAGCTGCCGCTGAACGCTTAACGGCCAGCTTGCTTTTCCCGGGAAAACAGGAGGTGCAGCTATGTTAGCGAAATATGGGGAAGCGAAAGATCTGAAACCGCTGAACGATGACGAGATCTCGGAATTGTGCCAGGCACTGCGGAACAGGCTGATCGACGTGGTCGGCAGGACCGGCGGCCATCTGGCCTCCAATCTCGGGGCGGTGGAACTCACCGTTGCGCTTCATCGGGTATTCGATACGAGCCGCGACCGGCTGGTATTTGACGTAGGGCACCAGTGCTACACCCATAAGCTGCTTACCGGTCGAAATGCTGCGCTGGAAACGCTGCGCGCTTTTGACGGCATCTCTGGATATCCAAAGCCGTGTGAGAGCAGGCATGACGCGTTTGTGGCCGGCCACGCCTCCAATTCCGTTTCCGTAGCCCTTGGCATGGCCAGGGCCCGTACCCTGCAGGGAGAGGACTACAGCATCATTGCCCTGATCGGCGACGGTGCGCTGACCGGCGGGCTGGCCTATGAAGGCTTGTCCGACGCGGGGCAAAGCGGCGAGCCGATGATCGTGATCCTCAATGACAACGGGATGTCTATTACCAAAAATGTCGGGGGAATCACGCAGCATCTTGCGCATCAGCGGCTCAAGCCGCAGTATCTGCGCTTTAAAAAAGGCTACCGCAAACTTTTGAATGTGCTGCCGCTTGGGAAAAAGATCTATCATTTTTCCCACAGGCTGAAAAAAGCGATCAAGGAAATGCTGCTCCCCTGCAGTATGTTCGAGGATATGGGATTTACCTACCTCGGACCGGTGGACGGCCATGATGTGAACGGCCTGACGCAGATACTGCGGTATGCAAGGGACCTGCATGCCCCGGTCCTCCTCCATGTCAGAACGGTAAAAGGAAAGGGGTATTTGCCGGCAGAATCTAATCCGGATTCCTTTCATGGGGTATCTCCCTTCCGGGTCGAGACGGGGGAACCGTTCCGACCTGCCAGCCCGAATTTTTCCGCGGCCTTCGGAACGTCGCTGTGCAGACTGGCGGAGGAAGACGGGACTGTCTGCGCGATCACGGCAGCCATGCAGACGGGAACGGGCCTGGAGTGCTTTTCCAGACAGTTCCCGACGCGCTTTTTTGACGTCGGCATCGCCGAGGGCCATGCGGTCGCTATGGCGGCCGGTATGGCCAAACAGGGCTTGATTCCCGTTTTCGCGGTGTATTCCACCTTTCTTCAGCGCGGATATGATATGCTGCTTCACGACGTGGGCATTCAGGACCTTCATGTCGTGTTCTGCATAGACCGTGCCGGACTGGTGGGAGAAGACGGCGAGACCCACCACGGCCTTTTCGATGTCGCCTATCTGAATACCGTTCCCGGCATGACCGTGCTTTGCCCTTCCAATTTTGCCGAACTGGACACTATGCTGCGCTACGCCGTCCATACTGTGAAGGGGCCTGTGGCGCTTCGCTATCCGCGCGGAGGCGAAGGAACCTACACCGCCGATTCCGGCACAGCCCAGGCGGTCTGCCTGCGGAAGGGAAAGAATATCACCCTTGTGGGTTACGGCACCATGATCGATACCCTTTTGGATGTGGCCGACATGCTGGAACTTGAGGGGATCCACGGCGAGGTGATCAAGCTCAACACGATATGTCCCATTGACTGGAAATTTTTGACCGACTCTATTTCCAGAACACAGAGACTGCTGGTGGCGGAAGAATGCGTTTCCATGGGAAGCGTGGGGGAGCGCATTGCCGCCCATCTGTTTCAGAAGGACATACAGGTATGGAACGCCGCTTTTTGTCACTGCGGCAATGGATACCTTCCGCACGGCACGGTGGATCAGCTGCGGCACCTGGCCGGGCTGGATACGATGAGCCTTTATGAGAAGGCGTTGGAGGTCTGTGGCAGTGAGCAGTAAGAAACGGTTGGACGTGCTTCTATTTGAACGCGGACTTGCGGAGAGCCGCCAGAAAGCGCAGGCGGCGATTATGTCCGGCCAGGTTTATGTAGATGGCAGGAGGGTAGACAAGGCGGGTACGCCGGTGACCGAAGAAGCTTCCATCGAGGTGCGCGGCAATCCGCTGCCCTATGTGAGCCGCGGCGGGCTTAAACTGGAGAAAGCGCTGGACCGCTTCGGCATCCGGCTGGACGGAGTTTCCGCCATTGATGCGGGCGCCTCCACCGGTGGCTTTACCGACTGCATGCTGAGAAACGGGGCAGCGAAGGTATACGCGGTGGATGTCGGCTACGGCCAGCTGGCCTGGAGCCTGCGCAGTGACCCGCGCGTGGTCTGCATGGAGCGCACCAATGTACGCTACCTCAGCCCGGAGGTGATCCCGGAACCCCTTGATTTCGGCACCGTGGATGTCTCCTTCATTTCCCTCAAGCTTGTGCTGCCCGCCCTCCGGAGTTTGCTCAAGCCTGCGGGCCGGCTGGTCTGCCTCGTTAAACCCCAGTTTGAAGCAGGACGGGAAAAGGTGGGCAAGAAGGGCGTCGTGCGTGACCCGGATGTGCATCTTGAGGTGCTGGAACAGTTTTTAGGACACGCGTCCGAAGCCGATTTCTCTGTAAAGGACATCACCTTTTCACCCATTAAGGGGCCGGAGGGTAACATCGAGTATCTGGGATATCTGACCGTCGGCGCCGGCCTCCCTTACACAGGCGATCTGAAGGCTTTGGTAGAGCAGTCCCATAAAGCACTGGAAGGAGGGGCGTCATGAAAGTCGTGCTTAGTCCCAATCCTTTCCGCGACAAAGGACTGAAAGCAGCGCTGGCCGCACGGGACATTCTCCGCGGGGCAGGCGTGGAAACCGTGATGTGCCTCCCATTCCCGCTGGAGACGGACGGCACCGTGAAGCTGCCGCGGGGGCTTGAATGGCAGGAGATGGACACCGCGTTGAAGGATGCAGATATCCTGATCTGCTTCGGCGGAGACGGCACGATCCTCCACGCGGCCAGGAACGCAACCTCCTGCGGGGTGCCCATTCTTGGCGTGAATATGGGCAGCGTCGGCTTTATGGCAGAACTGGAGCACAGTGAAATCCGCCTGCTGACGCGTCTGGCCGAAGGCATGTACACCGTTGAGCGGCGGATGATGCTGGATGTGAAGGTCAAGCGAAGGGGAAAAACGCTCTTTCAGGATATCGCGCTCAATGACGCGGTGATCACAAAAGGGGCGGTTGCCCGGGTCATCGACCTCGCCGTATCGGGAGACGGAGTGCTGATCACGGCTTTTTGCGGCGACGGCGTGATCGTTTCCACGCCGACCGGTTCCACCGCATACTCCCTGTCGGCGGGCGGCCCGATCGTGGAACCGACCGCGGAAAGCCTGATCGTCACACCGATCTGCGCGCACACCATGTACGCAAAATCCATGGTGCTGGACCG
>CAZVHV010000105.1:3614-6372 GCA_964627025.1 uncultured Oscillospiraceae bacterium
TCCGCATTTGCAGTCAGAACCGTAAGACCGCTTACCTTTCCGTGGACGGGGGAAAAGCGTTCAAGCTTTATGCCAACGATACGGTCGAGGTGAGCAGATCCCGGCACGAGACACATCTGATACGCTTATCCGGCAGAAGTTTTTATGAGATCGTCAATCAAAAGCTCGGAAAGGCATGAATGGTATGAAAGGGAAACGACAGGCCGAAATCCTGCGCATCATCGCGGAGACAGACGTTGAGACCCAGGATCAGCTTCTTTCCTCCCTGCGGGAGAGGGGCATGGATTCCACACAGGCTACCATCTCCAGAGATATCAAGGAACTGCACCTTATCAAGGAACTCACCGGCCACGGCACCTATAAATATGCGGTAAGCGAGCGCAGGACCTCTCTGAATTTTGCGGGACGTCTGCGCACCATTTTGAAGGAGGGCGTCACCTCCTTTGATGTCGCACAAAATATCGTGGTGGTCAAGACCATGCCCGGCCTGGCTTCTGCCGCCGGCGCCGCGCTGGACGGCATGGAACTGCCGGGTATGGTCGGCAGTCTCGCGGGAGACGATACCGTGATCCTGATCATGCGTACCAATGAAATTGCCGCGGAGTTTTGCCATGAGATGCACAAACTGCTCAAATAGATCTGAGGTGCCGTCATATGCTCTCTCTGCTTCACATTGAAAATATCGCAGTGATCCAATCGGCGGACATTGAATTCGATGGGGGCTTTAACGTGCTCACCGGTGAAACCGGCGCGGGTAAGTCCATCGTGATCGACGCCCTCAGCGCGGTCATCGGCGAGCGGACCAGCCGCGAGCTGATTCGGACCGGGGCGGCTTCCGCCTCGGTGAGCGCCGTCTTTACGGGAGTACCCGCACTGCCTTGGTTTGCGGAAAACGGGATTTGCCCCGACGAAAACGGGGAGCTGCTGCTCCAACGTGAGATCTACGCCGATGGCAAGAATGTCTGCCGGATCGGGGGAAAACCGACCACCGTTTCCCAGCTCAGGACGGTCGGAAGCCAGCTGGTCAATATCCACGGACAGCATGACGGACAGCAGCTTTTGGACGAGCGCTGCCACCTGTCCTATCTCGACCGGTTCGGCAGGACGGAAAAGCTCCTGGAAGATTTTCAGGATGCCTACGAGGCCATGTCCGCCTTTCAGCGGCAGATCACCGCACTGAAAATGAATGAGGCGGAAAAATCGCGCCGGATGGATAATCTCAATTTTCAGATCAACGAACTGGAGCGCGCACAGTTAAAGCCGGGCGAGGATGAGGTGCTTGGCGCCCGCCGCACGCTGCTGCGCAGCGCGGGAAAACTTATCGAAGCGCTCGAGGAGGCGCATCTTGCCCTCTCCGGAGACGAGGACAGGGAAGGGGCGGCCTCCCTGCTGGCCAATGCCGAGTATGCCCTTTCCGCCGCCGGAGACGCAAGCGAGGAGCTTTCCGGACTTGCGCGAAAGGTTGCCGAGCTTCGTTATACCGCCGACGATTTGGCGGAATCAGTAAGGGATCTGCGCACGGCTTTTGATTTTTCACCGGGCGAGCTTGATGAACTGGAAGGACGCTTGGACGTGCTCTACCGCCTGAAAAAGAAATACGGTGACACGGTTGAGCAGATGCTGGCCTACCTTGACAGATGTCGTGCGGAGCTGGATGAGATCCAGTACGCCGACGACACCATCGCGCGTCTGGAAAAAAAGCTGGTCCAGGCAAAGGCCGCGGCGGCAGAGAAAGGCGACGCCCTCTCACGCGCGCGGAAGGCGGCGGCCGCGGAGCTTCAAACCTGTATCCGCCGCGAGCTTGAGGGATTGGACATGCCGAAAGTGCGGTTTGAAGCTGCTTTTGCGCAGAAAGGCGTGGAAAACGGCATGGACGCGACCGGTATGGACGAGGTCCGGTTCCTGATGTCCGCCAACGTAGGCGAAGAACTGCGGCCCATCCAGAAGATCGCGTCGGGCGGTGAACTGGCCCGCATCATGCTGGCGCTGAAAAACGTGCTGGCCGAAAACGATGATGTGGCTACGCTGGTCTTTGACGAGGTGGACACCGGCGTTTCGGGCCGGGCTGCCCAGAAGGTCGCAGAGAAAATGGAGAATGTCGCGATCCACAAGCAGGTGCTCTGCGTTACCCACCTGCCTCAGATCGCCGCGATGGCCGATACGCATTTTTCGGTGGAAAAAGGGGAGCGGGACGGCAGGACCTATACGATGGTGGAGCGGCTCATCCCTCAGCGCAGACGGGAAGAGCTCGCGCGGCTCACCGGTGGGGCACACCTTTCTGCTGCGCTGCTGGAAAGTGCCGGCGAGCTTTTAGAGGCGGCAGAAGGGTATAAAAAGTTGTGTCATTGACAAAACGGGCAGGTTATACTATAATTGATGGTCAGTGACGAAGTATCGAAAAGTCATAAAAACTGCATGGATGCGGATAATATGCCTGTTCTATGAGGCTCACGCTGGAAAGCGCGACAAAACAAGAGGTATACCGCAACGATCTGCCCTCTGTCCTTTCCGGGGCAGAGGGCAGTTTATTTTTATTTGCAGACGTGACGTTATAGAATTAAAGGGGCATGCGACATGACGATTTATGAAGAGTTAAAAGCGCGGGGGCTGATCGCACAGGTTACGGATGAAGAGGAGATCAGGGAACTTATCGATAATGGGAAAGCTATTTTTTATATCGGTTTCGATCCCACGGCAGATTCGCTGCACGTTGGGCATTTCATGGCGCTTTGCCTCATGAAGCGGCTCCAGATGGCGG
>CAZVHV010000106.1:0-4617 GCA_964627025.1 uncultured Oscillospiraceae bacterium
GGAGCAGGAGCGCGGCATCACCATTACCTCCGCGGCTACCACCTGCCTCTGGAAGGATCACCGCATCAACATCATCGACACCCCGGGCCATGTGGACTTCACCGTCGAGGTGGAGCGCTCCCTGCGCGTTCTGGACGGTTCTGTGACCGTCATGTGCGCGAAGGGCGGCGTGGAGCCCCAGTCTGAAACTGTGTGGCGTCAGGCCGACCATTACCACGTTCCCCGCATGATTTACGTCAACAAGATGGACATCATGGGCGCTGATTTTTACAACGTCCTAGACATGATCCATGAGCGCCTTAAGGCCAATGCGGTCCCCATCCAGCTCCCCATCGGAAGCGAGGATACCTTCAAGGGAATCATCGACCTGGTGGAGATGAAAGCGGATATCTACTACGACGACCTCGGAAAGGATATGCGCGTGGAGGACATCCCCACCGACATGATGGAGAAGGCCAAGGAATACCGCACCAAGCTGCTGGAGGCCATTTCCGACTTCGACGACGAGATCATGATGCTCTATCTGGACGGGGAGGAGATCCCCAGCGACCAGATCCGCGCGGCTATCCGCAAGGCGACGGTAGAGGTAAAGATGGTGCCCGTGACCTGCGGTACCTCTTATAAGAACAAGGGCGTGCAGAAGCTCCTGGATGCCATCGTGGACTATATGCCTTCTCCGCTGGACATCCCGCCGATCGCCGGAGTCGATCCGGACACCGGCGAGGAGGACACCCGTCCTTCCGATGACCAGGCTCCGTTCTCCGCCCTGGCCTTCAAGATCATGACCGACCCCTATGTGGGCCGTCTGTCCTTCTTCCGTGTGTACTCCGGTATGCTCAACACCGGTTCCAGCGTGCTCAACAGCACCAAGGGCCAGCGTGAGCGCATGGGCCGCATCCTTCAGATGCACGCCAACCACCGCGAGGATATCGAGACCGTCTACTCCGGCGACATCGCCGCGGCGGTCGGCCTGAAGAACACCACGACGGGCGACACCCTGTGCGACGAAAAGAACCCGATCATCCTGGAGTCCATGGAGTTCCCCGAGCCTGTTATCCGCGTGGCCATCGAGCCCAAGACCAAGGCGGGCCAGGAGAAGATGGGCCTTGCGCTGGTGAAGCTGGCGGAAGAGGATCCCACCTTCAAGACCTACACCGACGAGGAGACCGGCCAGACCATTATCGCCGGTATGGGCGAGCTCCATCTGGAGATCATCGTGGACCGTCTGCTGCGCGAGTTCAAGGTGGAGGCCAACGTAGGCGCGCCGCAGGTGGCCTACAAGGAGACCGTCCGCAAGTCCGTGGAGCAGGACACCAAGTATGCCCGCCAGTCCGGCGGTAAGGGCCAGTACGGCCATTGTAAGATCCGCCTGGAGCCCAACGAGTCCGGCAAGGGCTATGAGTTCGTCAACGGCATCGTGGGCGGCGCCATCCCCAAGGAGTATATCCCCGCGGTGGATGCCGGTATCAGAGGCGCGATGGAGGCCGGCGTTATGGCCGGCTACCCCGTGGTGGACGTCAAGGTCACCCTGTACGACGGCTCCTACCACGAAGTCGACTCTTCGGAAATGGCCTTTAAGATCGCCGGTTCCATGGCGTTCAAGGAAGCCTGCCGCAAGGCCGGCCCCGTCCTGCTGGAGCCCATCATGAAGGTATCCGTCATCGTCCCCGAGGACTACATGGGCGATGTCATCGGCGACCTCAACTCCCGCCGTGGCCAGATCCAGGGCATGGAGGCCAGACCCGGCGCCCAGCAGATCGACGCGTTCGTGCCGCTTTCCGAAATGTTCGGTTACGCGACCGATCTCCGCTCCCGTACGCAGGGCCGTGGTCAGTACTCCATGGAGCCCAGCCACTATGTGGAGATTCCCAAGAGCATTGCGGACAAGATCGTGGCCAGCCGCGGCCGCAAGGATGCTGAGTAAAAACAGGTTGCAATTTCCCTTGTAATGCTGTAAAATGTCCTCAATTTCCAACTGACTTTTTAAACGTTTTGATATGTATTTAAGGAGGATAACCTAACATGGCCAAGCAGAAGTTTGAAAGAAACAAACCCCACGTAAATATCGGCACGATCGGTCACGTTGACCATGGCAAGACCACCCTGACCGCTGCCATCACCAAGTACCTCTCCTTCTCCGGCAAGGCAAACTTCACCGACTATGCCAACATCGATAAGGCTCCCGAGGAGCGCGAGCGCGGCATCACCATCAACACCGCCCACGTGGAATACGAGACCGAAAAGCGTCACTACGCTCACGTCGACTGCCCGGGCCACGCCGACTATATCAAGAACATGATCACCGGCGCTGCTCAGATGGACGGCGCGATCCTGGTCATCGCTGCTTCCGACGGCCCCATGGCTCAGACCCGCGAGCACATCCTGCTTGCCCGTCAGGTCGGCGTGCCCGCCATCGTGGTGTTCCTGAACAAGGTCGATCAGCTGGACGATCCCGAGCTGCTCGAGCTGGTTGAGATGGAAGTCCGCGAGCTGCTGTCCAAGTACGAGTTCCCCGGCGACGATATCCCCATCATCAAGGGTTCCGCGCTGAACGCTCTGGCCAGCACCTCCACCGACCCCAACGCTCCCGAGTATGCCTGCATCAAGGAGCTGATGGACGCCGTCGACTCCTATATCCCCACTCCTGAGCGCAAGGCTGATCTGCCCTTCCTGATGCCTGTTGAGGACGTGTTCACCATCACCGGCCGCGGCACCGTTGCCACCGGTCGTGTCGAGCGTGGCCAGGTCAAGATGGGCGACAAGGTCGAGATCGTCGGCCTGATGGACGAGTCCAAGGAGACCACCATCACCGGCATCGAGATGTTCCGCAAGCTGCTCGACTACGCTGAGGCTGGCGACAACATCGGCACCCTGCTGCGCGGCATCGACAAGAACCAGATTCAGCGCGGCCAGGTTCTGGCTAAGCCCGGCTCCATCCACCCCAGAACCAAGTTCACCGGCCAGGTGTACGTTCTGTCCAAGGATGAAGGCGGCCGTCACACCCCCTTCTTCAACAACTACCGTCCTCAGTTCTACTTCCGCACCACCGACGTGACCGGCGTCATCACCCTGCCCGAGGGCGTCGAGATGTGCATGCCCGGCGACAACGTCGACATGAAGGTAGAGCTCATCACCCCGATCGCCATCGAAAAGGGCCTGCGTTTCGCTATCCGTGAGGGTGGCCGCACCGTGGGTTCCGGCGTTGTTATCGAGACCGAGTAATTTTTGCCTGCATAGAAAGAAGACAGGGCTTTTTTGCCCTGTCTTCTTTTCAACTAAGGAGGTGTTCCTTTGGAATCGAATGTATTGACGCAGGATGTTGCGAGCACGGTCAGTCAGATCTTTGACCTGGGTATGACTACCCTTACGCTGCGCAAACTGTTGTTCGCCGTTTTGCTGCTGGTGGCCTGCATCATTGTCATGAAGGTTTTGATGAAGATCATCGACCGTGCCATCACAGGGCTGAAGGTGGATCGCGGCACCCACACCTTCCTCAAGTCCGCAATCAGTATTCTGCTCTGGTTTATCACCATTTTGATCGTGGCAATCTTCCTGGGCGTCGACGCGACCTCTCTGATCGCCATCCTGAGCGTGGTAGGTTTGGCGGTCTCCCTTGCGATTCAGGGTACCCTCTCCAATCTGGCGGGCGGCATCATGCTGCTCGTCTCCAAGCCCTTCAAGGCCGATGACGTGATCGAGGCCGACGGCATTAACGGCAGGGTGAACGAGGTGGGCCTGGTGTACACCAGGATCACCACCTATGACAACAAGCTGATCTTTGTTCCAAACAGCGAGATCTCCAGCATGAAGATCACAAACTATACCGCAGAGGGAAACAGACGTGTGGATCTGACCTTTTGCGCCTCCTATGATGATCCGATTGATAAGGTGAAGGAGACCATCCGCGCGGTCATCGACGCGCATCCGCTGACCCTCTTCACGCCCGAACCCTTTGTCCGGGTCTCCGCCTATCAGGACAGCAGCATCGAGTATACCGTCCGGGTATGGTGCGCCACCACGGATTACTGGGAAGTGCATCATGATCTTCTGGAGCAGGTCAAGGTTGCGTTCGACCGAAACGGCATCCAGATGACCTACGACCATCTCATCGTACACATGTCAAAAAATTAAGCGGCCCGCCGCAGCGAGGCGGCTATTTCGGCATGGACAGACCATGGATAAACCCATCCAGCCGGCTGGAGAGGACCTCGCCGCCGATCACGGTATTTTTGTAAATAAGCAGCCCCGCCTGCACCCCGGTTTCTCCGGTCGGGTAATTGGTGATTTCATAGGCGTAGCGCTTTACCCGTTTCCCGGTATAGGCGGTGAGGTCGAACCCCTGCTCCGACTGGAGCGAGAGGTAATCCTGGTAGGTCTCGTCAAATTTTTCCGGGATGAGCAATTCCTCCACGGCGATCGGATCGGGGAGCACCTTCCACCCATAGCTTTCCAGATAGGCGACCCGGTCCTCGTTGGTCTTCACCCCCTTCGGGCTGGACGCGGCCGAGGCCGCCTGCACCCCATGGTCGTTCATCACTCCGCCTACCGCAACGACCATACCCAGCGCGAGCACTACGGCCAGCGCACACAGGATCAGCCGTCTCGGCCGCACCTTTG
>CAZVHV010000106.1:4627-6369 GCA_964627025.1 uncultured Oscillospiraceae bacterium
GCCGCGCCAAGAACGATCCGCCCCGGCCGCAGTTTTGCAGTAACAATAAACACAGCGCATCCACCTCACGTTTCCTGTGCTGATGTTTATGCCGCTCCCCCTGAAGATATGCTATCATCCTTATTTTGACTGCGGAGGTGTCTGCATGGAACGTCTTGACAAACTGATCGCCGGGACCGGACGCTGGTCACGGAAGGAAGTCCGGAATCTGATCAAAGAGGGGCGGGTCACGGTAAACGGCGCCCTCGCCGCCGCAGGCGATGAAAAATATGAGCCTTCCGTTCAGATCAAGGTGGATGGGGAAGGGATAACCTGCGAAAAATATGTCTACCTCATGCTCCATAAACCGTCCGGATACCTCTCCGCGACCGAAGACGGCCGCCAGCGGACGGTTTTGGATCTCCTGCCCGTGCACCTGCGCCGTATCGGCCTTTTCCCTGTGGGACGTCTCGACAAGGATACCGAGGGTCTGCTTCTGCTCACCAATGACGGAGAGCTGGCCCACCGGCTGCTCTCGCCGAAGAAACACGTGGACAAGACCTATTTTGTCAGAGTGGACGGGACGCTGACCGGGGAGGACTCCGCCGCCTTTGAGGCGGGCATGGTGCTGGGAGACGGCCTGAGCTGTCTTTCTGCGGGGCTGGACATTCTGGAGCAGCGCGATACCGCGATCGTCACCCTGCGGGAAGGGAAGTACCACCAGATCAAACGGATGCTTGCCGCGCGGGGGAAACCGGTGCGCTATTTAAAGCGCCTGACGATGGGGGAAGTGCAGCTCGACCCGGCCCTTGCCCCGGGAGAATACCGCCCGCTTACCCGCCCGGAACGGTCGGCGCTTGGTCTTTCAGAGCCTTCCAAATTGGGCAATCATCTGCCATAGTTTGTAATAATTTTACATCGTTTCGGCATTTTCCACAAATAATTTTCCTTTTCCTATTGAAAAGAGAGGAAATACCCGCTATAATCATTACAATTAAAAGGGAAAGTGCTAAGAGGGAGGAAAGGCCATGTCCAGCAGAGTGTTTCAGAGCGTGGTACTCCAGATGAAGGAGAGTACGGATCGGGCGATTGGAGTGATCGACTCTGAAGGTATTGTAGTCGCATGCAACAAGCTGACGCTGATCGGAGAAAAATGGGACGGTGTTGTAGAGGCCGTCAATGCCGGGGAAGAGGAAGTCATTATCTGCGGCAACAAGACCTTTAAACCGCTGGCAGGGTTGAATTCCCGTTTCGACTATGCTGCGTTTGTGGAGGGGGGCGACGCCGAGGCCCGGCTGATCTGCCTTCTGACGACGGTGGCGTTAAACGGCGCCAAGGCATATTACGAGGAGAAGCACGACAAGGCCACCTTTGTCAAAAGTATTATTTCCGATAATATTCTGTTGGGCGATATCTACGTCCGGGCGAAGGAACTGCATTTCGTTTCCGATGTACCGCGGGCGGTTTTCCTTGTCAGGCAGATCGGATCGACCGAGCTCTCTGCCATCGATGTGGTGCAGCGGCTCTTTCCGGACCGTCAGGTGGACTTCGTCCTCTCCACCGGCGAGACCGATATCACGATCATCAAGCAACTGGCCGAGGGCACGGAGGCCAAGGAGCTGCACAAGCTGGCCAGGAGCGTCCAGGACGCGCTGGCGCAGGAGCTCGGGATCAAGACGGAGATCGGCATCGGGACCTTGGTCTCCCACATCCGGGAACTGGCCAGAGCCTAAAAGGAGGCCGGCGTGGCGATCGAGGTCGGC
>CAZVHV010000107.1:0-6247 GCA_964627025.1 uncultured Oscillospiraceae bacterium
TGCTCGACCGCTGCGTGGCGGGCGCCATGGAGAACCGGGGCATCGTCGCCAACTGGGACTCCAAGGGCCAGCAGTTGACCCTGTGGGACACCACCCAGGCGCCCATTCCCGTCCGCAACGGGCTGGCGGCCATGTTCGGCCTCGGCCGGATGATGCGCTCCCTGACCGACGAGGGCCTCGCCCCCGCCTGGCTGAAGGACCGGGGCGAAGTGCCCTACCGGGGCATCCTCGTCTCCGGGCTGGCCATGCTGCTGTCGCTGGGGCTCGGCCTGCTCTTTCCCAGCGTCTACCTGTTCCTCATCAGCTCGGGCGGGTTCGCCATCCTGTTTTCCTACGCCGTCATCATGGCCACGCAGATCCGCCTGCGCAGAAAAAACGGCTGTCCGCCCACCGGGAAGTGCCAGATGCGCGGCTTTCCCTATACCTCGCTGTTCGCCCTCCTGTCCCTCGTCGCCGCCATGGCCAGCATGCCGTTCGTGGCAGGGCAGGCCTCCGGGCTCATCGCGGGCGTTATCATAACCGCGTTTTATACGATCTGTTATTTCGTGATATGGGCGGCGAAGCGAAAAAAGCGGGCCGCGCCCCGGAAGGTCTATCCGCGGGACGGGGCGCTGACGGCGGAGATGTCGGAGGAGCTGACGAAGCCGGAACGGAAGGAGCGGGACGGGGAGTAGGCGCGGACGACCGAAGCTCACGCCCCGAGATCACGGCTTTTCCGCGGGCGCGCCACCGCGCACCTTGGGCAGGAGGGTGGAGAGGGTGGCCTCCTCCTGGCAGTCCAGCAGCTCGCCGATGAGCTGGTTGGAGACCAGAAAGCCCTGGGGGGTGAAGCGCCAGCGGTGGTTGTTGCGGGTGGCGAGGCCCTTGTGCTCAAAGAAGGAGAGCTTGGACTCGATGGGGTCGAAATTCATGAAATATTCCCGGCGGTACTCCCACTCGTCGATGCCGCAGGCGGTGCGCATGCGGAGCATGAGGTATTCGCCCGAGCGCTCCCGCTTTGGGATAAGCTCGGACTCGTCGATGAGGTCGCCGCCGTCCAGCACGGCGGCGATATACTCGTCGAGATCGCGCAGGAAGGAGTAGCGCCTGCCGCCGAAATCGGAGTGGGCGCCGGGGCCGAAGCCGATATATTCCCGTCCGAGCCAGTATTTCAGGTTGTGGCGGGACTCGCTGCCCGGCATGGCGAAGTTGGAGATCTCATACTGGTGGTAGCCGGCCCGCTCCAGCCGGTCCACCATCCAGAGGTACATATCGGCCTGGGCGTCGTCGCCGGGCAGGGTTTCCCCGCGCGCCACGCGCCCGGCGAGGGGGGTGCCGTCCTCCACCTTCAGGCCGTAGCACGACAGATGCTCCGGGTGCAGGTCCAGGGCTTTTTCCACCGAATCCTGCCAGCTCGCGAGGTCCTGGCCGGGCAGGCCGAACATAAGGTCGAGGCTCAGGTTTTTAATCTTTGCCGTGCGGGCGGCCGCCACCGCTTCGGCCGTCTGCGCGAAGGTGTGCGGCCGGTGGAGGGCGGCGAGCTGGGCGTCGTCGGCCGACTGCATCCCGACGGACAGCCGGTTCACCCCCGCGCGGCGCAGGCGGACGAGGGACTTCGGATCGAGGCTGTCCGGGTTCCCCTCCACGGTGATCTCGGCGCCCTTCGCCAGGCTGAATCTGCGGCGGATCAGGGCCAGGATCTCGCGCAGGCGCTTTTCGCCGTAATAGGACGGGGTGCCGCCGCCGAAGTAGACGCTGTCCACCTGATAGCCCCTGGCGAGCTGGGCGGTCTCCCTGATGTGGGCCAGCAGCGCCTTCTGATAGGCGTCCATGCGCCCCTCGCAGCCGGACAGAGAATAAAAATCGCAGTAATCGCACTTGCTGCGGCAAAAGGGGATGTGGATATAAATACCAAGACTGCCTGCCATAACGGCACCTCGCTTCTTCAGAACCTTGTTTTGATCTTATTATTATAATAGGTTTCGCTTTATTTGCAAAGTACAAAATTGAGTTCAGGCGGTTTGCCCGCGGCCCCTCTTTTTTATCGCGCGAAGGTGGGATTTTATGATTTGTGTACATTATCGTTAAAAACAGACCGATCCAGCAGACGTTTTTCGACCAAATCATGTATTGCGATGTTTCCGCTGCTAATTTAAACTAAAAAACATGAACAAAATAAAACAAACGTAAAGAAACGTGTTTAATCGAACATTTAAAAAATGACATAACAGAAAATAAAGAGCAAATACCAGAAAAACTATCGCAATGACGGGATTTCAGCGAAGCTTTGTAAAAAAGCGGAGCCGTCATTGCGGTGGTTTTTTATTTTTTCACAGGTTCTCCGGGCAATAAGCCGAATACCGAGTATGAGGGATACAAAGAACAAAGCAAACAGGGTGGTATAAAATTGAACAAAACAGTAAGAAACGAAATAAAAAAAGGGGTGGCCTGCTTTGTCGCGGCTGTAATGCTGACCGGGCTGCTCCCGCTGCGGGGATTTGCCGCCGATTACAGTGACACCGCCGGCCACTGGGCGGCGCAGGCGATCACGCGCTGGAGCAATTACGGTATTCTCCGCGGCGACAGCGGGCTTTATGAGGACAACCGCAGGCCGTTCCGTCCGGACGCGTCCGTCAGCCGCGCTGAGCTGGCGGCTGTGATGAGCCGTGTGCTGAGCCTCACCGCCGCCGCAGAGAATACGTTTCAGGATCTGCGCGCCGGCGCGTGGTACGCGCCCGACATGCTGAAATGCAGCAAAGCGGGGCTGATGCTCGGCAGCGAAGGTGAGATCCGGCCAAACGATCCGGCCACCCGGGAGGAGACGGCGGTCATGCTGTGCCGCGCGCTCGGAATCGCGGAGAGCAGCGACGAAAAGGTCTTCCGCGACTCCGCGCAGATCTCGGACTGGGCGGCGGGAGCCGTGAACGCGCTGTCGTCCGCCGGCGTCATGATCGGTGACACCGGGGGCGCGTTCCTTCCGCAAAAATATATGAGCCGCGCCGAACTGGCCGTCCTGCTCGACCGGGCGATCGCAAGCTATGTCGACAAGGCGGGGACTTACGAGGAGCATACGGACGGCGCCGTAGTGATCGCCGGCCCGCAGGTCGTTCTGAAGGGGTCGTCGGTCACCGGCAGCGTCGTCGTCGGCGGGGCGGCGGCGAACGCGCCGCTGACGCTGACGGACACGGACGTTCCGTCGACCCTGATTAGCTACGCGCCGGACGCGGCGGTCACCGTGCAGGGCGACAGCTCGGTCGGGCAGGTCCGGATCACGGCCGCCGCTTCCGGGACGATGCTCGCGGTGGAGCAGGGCGCGCGCGTGGGCGTGGTCACCGCGGACACGGATCTGAGGTTCGGCGGGGAGGGCGAGATCTCCGCCTTCCGCATGAACGGACACCAGCGGATCGCGGCCGCCGCGGAGTTTGTGGGACAGCCCACGGTCACCGAGTGGGATGTGGACAAAAACGGGATCACCATGACGGTCTCGCTGGGCGGCTACCACATTGCCGACGGCGTGGATCTTGCGGCATACAAGGATCAGATCATCGACAGCCTCCGGTTCTCCGGCCTGAAATTCGATAAGGCCGCGCAGACCTTCCATACCGTTTCGTTCGATCAATTTCTGACCGGCGTCCTGAATCAGTACAGAGGCGTGGGGTTTTTCCCCTATCTCGACCCGGCTAACGGCATCACGGTCTACGACCGGTTCGTCGGGCTGGACCCGGCGGGGGCGAACAGCGAGGCGCGGGGGATCACCGAAGCGCTCAAAGAGGAATATCCGGGCGTGCGAAAGGGCATTCAGGATACCCTTAAAAAAGAGGGGACGGTCGAATGCAACGCGGAGGGGGACCTCGTCATTTCCTGCGGCGCGGTGGGGTATCTGAAAAATTTCACCAACGCGGTGCCGGTCTGCGGCGGCGGGATTCCGATCGCGGTCTGCGACCTGCTGATGGGCGTGACCATTCCGGCGGAAGCCGTCCGGGAGGAGGTCGCCGTGACGACGAAGCCGGACAGCTACTATACCATTCAGGAAATGAAGCTCCATACGGAGGTATGGGAATATGTGAGCGCGAGCCACGCGGGGGAAGAGGGCGTGTTTGCCTTTGACAGCAACATCGAGGGGAACGACCAGAATGCGTCTTCCAGCGGCTATGGAAAGACGTATTACGTCCGGCGCGTGGCGGGCGACCGGCTGAGCAAGAACGACATCCGGATGGGCGGCACGGGCGGTCCGAACGGTACGGGCAAAAAGCTGATCAAACTCGTCGTCGACACCCGCGTCGGCCCCACCCAGTGGGCGAGCAGCAAAAACATGAGCACGTTCTACAGCAATTTGTTCCGCACCTCCAGGGACGCGGCCGGGTATTCGGGCAACAGCAGCGATACCTATACCCCGGCGGACGACAAGCAATGGCTCAAGGTAGAAAACGCCATCCTCGCCGGCGGCAGCAGGCCGGACGATTACAACATCGGCACCAACAAATATGTGGTCAATTACAGCGGCGACCACCGGGGGGACGTCAATGATCCCGCGCCGATGTGGATGTTCATCGAGCTGCCGCGCGTACCGAAGTTTTCCATCGAATCGGACATGACGGTTTATGTCAATCTGATCGGCGGCATGGTCGGCGGTTCGGGACAGTCCACCGCGGTCAACGGACAGCCGGCGGCAGGGCAGGACGGCAGATACGCCTTTGTGATCTCGGCAGGCGGCTGACCTGCCCGGGGACAAAACAATAGAAAGCGGGAGTATGAATGCGACAAAAAGCAGCCCCTGCGGCCCGGATCCTCTGCGCCTGCCTGCTGGTGGCTTTTGTCCTGCAGGCTTCTTCACAGGTGTTCGCCGCCTACAATACCGTGCCCACCAAAAAGTACCCCACGCTCGACGCGGCGGATATGCAGGTCACGCCCGATCCGGACGACGCTTCGCGCGCGGGCGTCGAGATCCATCTGCTTTTCTCCAACAATGTCGGCGCGATCGATGAGACGCAGGAAAACCGCTACGACATGACGGGCTATAACGCGCAAAACCTGACGAAGTTCCACCTGGTCACCCGGGACGGGGACGGCACGGAAACCGCGGTGCCGTTCCGGGTGACGCCCCATCCGGAGGCCGCGAAGCACCAGGACACGTCAAAATATTTTTACGTCTATGCCGACGATCTGGATGTGGATACCTCCTATGTCCTGAAAATCGACGAGGATCTCTACGCCAATATGGGCAACAGTCTCGGGGTGCCCTATGAGGTGACCTTTCGGCCGCAGGAGGGGGACATCTCGTTTGCGCCGATGGGCGATCTGCCCCAGACGGATATTACGGTGGCGCTGTTTTTTGTGGAGGCGACCATTCAGAACAACGCGAAGGATGTGGACCCGGACGCGGAGATCGCCCTCACGTTTTCCAACAACGTCGCGGGAAGCGACGTGTTGTCCTACAACGCGGCGTGCGTTTACCTGGTCAGGGACGGGGAATATCTTCCCGTCACCGTGCGCGCGGGGGACGAGGTGCAGCAGCTGGTCGCCCGCCCGGAAAATCCGCTGGACTACGGCACGGAATACCGCGTCGTTGTGGTCAAGGAGCTGATGGCGCGCAACGGCAGTACGCTTTCCAGCCCCGTTAACCTGTATTTCACCACAAAATCGCTCGATCCCGCCGAGGACACCGGAGACGCCGGGGAACAGGAGCAGGATACGGATACGCGTTATTTCTCCGACCTGAACGGCCACTGGGCGGCGGCGGACATCAACGATCTGGCTGACCTCGGCATCGTGACCGGTAACCCGGACGGAAGCTTCGCGCCGGAACATCCGATCACGCGCGCCGAAATCGTGACCGTGCTGGTGCGGGCGCTGGGCCTGACCGACCAGGGCGGCGGGGCCGCGTTCGACGACATCGGGTCGCACTGGGCGAAAAGCTATATCTCCATCACCGCGTCGAACGGCCTGGTGAACGGCAAAAGCGGCAATTCCTTCGCCCCGGAGGATTGCCTGACCCGGGAAGAGCTCGCGGTGATGCTGGCGCGCGCCGGCGGCCTGACGCAGAGCGGGGAGGAGACGGTCGCCTTCCGTGACGCGGACGCCATTTCCGCGTGGGCGGCGGACGGCGTCGCGGCAGCGGCCTCGAATCATATCCTGTCGGGCTACGAGGACGGCACCTTCCGGCCGAAGCAAAACGTGACGCGCGCCGAGGCGTGCCGGATGATCGCGAATTTCCTGAAGCTGTCCGCGGCGCAGACGGAAGATGCGCAGACACAGGCCGAAGTGACGC
>CAZVHV010000108.1:0-6039 GCA_964627025.1 uncultured Oscillospiraceae bacterium
CTGCTGATGCTCGGCTGGCTGCTGTTCGGGCGGCTGCTCGCCCCGGTGGGCGGGCGCGGCGCGCCCGTCTACGCCGTGGTGCCCGTCCACGGCGGGGGCGCCGCGCTGGAGCGCACGGTGGACGGCCTGCTCTGGCTGCAGAGCGGCGACTTCGCGCGCTTCACCATCGTGGTGGCCGACTTCGGGCTGGACGAGAGCGGCCTGGCCGCCGCCGCCGCCCTCGCGCGGCGGGAACCGGGCGTGATCTTCTGTTCGCTCGGCAGTTTAGAAGAATACATAAAGGATACGATACAGGATGGGTGCTTCTGACCGTTTCAGCTCCATAGAGGGAACCGTGGCCGCCGTGGTCTTCCGCAACGAGGAAAACGGCTATACCGTTCTGCGCCTCGACACCGGGGAGGGAGGCGAGGTCACCGCGGTGGGCTGCATCCCCGGCGCCTCGCCCGGCGAAGGGCTGACCCTCCACGGCGCGTGGAGCCGCCACAGCGCTTACGGCGAGCAGTTCCGGGCCGAGGTGGCCGAGCGGCGCATGCCGGTGGGGGAAAAGGCGGTTTTCGACTATCTCGCCTCGGGTGCCGTCCGGGGGGTCGGAGCCGCCACCGCCCGCCGCATGGTGGACGAATTCGGCGCCGACGTCCTCACGGTCCTCGAGGAGACCCCCGAGCAGCTGACCCGCATCCGCGGCATCACCCGCAAGCGGGCGCTGGCCATGGGCGACGCCTACCGCCTTCAGCTCGGCATGCGCCGCCTGCTCGACTTTCTGGGCGCGCACGGGCTGCCCCTCACCCTCGCCATGCCCCTCTACCGCCGCTTCGGCCCCCGCGCGCTGGAGGCGCTGAAGGACAATCCCTATCTGCTGCTCGAGGGCGAGGAGCCGGTGGCCTTTTCGGTGGCCGACGGCCTTGCCCTTTCGCTCGGCCTGGAGGGGGACAGCCCCCGGCGCGCCGAAGCCGGCCTGCGCTTCGAGCTGGCCCACAACACCCTGCGCAACGGCCACACCTTCCTGCCGCGGGGCAAGCTGCTGCGCGCCTCCGGGCAGCTGCTGGGCCTGGACGCCGCGCAGCTGGAGGCCGCGCTGGAGGCCCTGCTCGCGCGGGGCGAGGTGGTGCAGGACGAGATCGCGGGCGAAACGGCCTGCTACCTGAGCGAGCTGTACGAGTGCGAATGCTATGTGGCCCAGCGGCTGGCCGAGATGAGCGTCCGGGCGTTCCATCCGCCCGCCGGCATCGACGGCCTGATCGACCGGATCGGGCGGGAGCAGGGCATCGTCTACGCCCCCCTGCAGCGCGAGGCGGTGGCTCTGGCCGCCCGGCGCCAGGTCATGCTGCTCACCGGCGGCCCGGGCATGGGCAAGACCACCTCCCTGCGGGGCGTGCTGGCCCTGCTGGAGCACATGGGGCTGCGCACGGCCCTGGCCGCGCCCACCGGGCGGGCGGCCAAGCGGCTGGGCGAGGCCTGCGGGGTGGAGGCCTCCACCATCCACCGCCTGCTGGAGCCCCAGTTCGACCAGGCGACCGGCCTGCTGGCCTTCGCCCACGACGAGGACGACCCGCTGGAGGCCGACGCCGTCATCGTGGACGAGACCTCCATGGTGGACCTGATGCTCATGCGGGCGCTGCTCGCCGCCCTGCGCGCCGACTGCCGCCTCATCCTGGTGGGCGACCCCGACCAGCTCCCCTCGGTGGGGGCGGGCAACGTCCTGTCCGACCTGCTGCGCAGCGGCGTCATCCCCGCCGTGCGGCTCACCGAGGTCTTCCGCCAGGCGGCCGAGAGCGCCATCGTGCGCAACGCCTACGAGGTCAACCGGGGCCGGCTCCCCGACCTCGGCAACGCGCAGGGGGACTTTTTCTTCCTGCGCCGGACCGACCCGGCCCGCGCGGCCCAGACCATCGTGGAGCTGTGCCGGACCCGCCTGCCCGAGAACCTGGGCATCCCGGCCGACCAGATCCAGGTCCTCTCCCCCACCCGCAGGCAGCTCGCCGGCACCGCCGCCCTCAACCGCGCCCTGCAGGAGGCGGTGAACCCGCCGTCCGGGGACAAGGGCGAGCGCCGCTTCGGCGAGACCGTCTTCCGGACGGGCGACCGCGTGATGCAGATCCGGAACAACTACGACCTCATGTGGCAGGAAAAGAACGGCACCGGCTCGGGGCTGGGCGTCTTCAACGGCGACATCGGCGCCATCGCCGGCATCGACCCGCGCGGCGAGACCGTGACGGTGGATTTCGAGGGCCGGCTGGTGGAGTACCCGCCCGACCTGCTGGGCGAGCTGGAGCCCGCCTACGCCGTGACCGTCCACAAGGCGCAGGGCAGCGAGTACCGCGCGGTCATCCTGGCCGCCGCCGACGCCTCTCCCGTGCTCCTGACCCGCAGCGTGCTCTACACCGCCATCACCCGCGCCCGCGAGCTGTTCATCCTCGTGGGGGACGAGGCGGTGGTCGCGCGCATGACCGCCAACAACCGGCAGGAGCGGCGGTACAGCGCCCTGCGGGCCCGGCTGGCAGCCGCCGAAACATAAAAAAACTGCGCGGGAGCGATTCCCGCGCAGTTTTTTGATCGGTATGTTCAGCCCTTGTTCATGTGGGCCGTGCCGTTGCGGATCTGCTCCGGCGAGACCGAGAAGGTGTGAACGATGGGCTTCCACTCCACGTTGCGGAACAGGGCGACGATGGAGATGGGTATGTAGGTCAGGATGAAGATGGGGAAGGTGAAGAGGTAGCGGACCAGCTTCTTCCGGGGGCAGGCGATGCGCTTGTGCTCGGTGATGGTGGTCAGCAGGCCCAGTCCGAACAGGGTGAGGTAATAGCTGCCCAGCGACCAGAGCACGGCCACGCCGGTGGTCCCGAGGATGTCCATGTTCATCTTGTCGTCAAAAAGGCCGTAGAAGAAGAAGGCGGAGTTGACGCAGATGCTGAACAGGAAGAGGAGCATGGCGGGGGAGACGGTCATGAGGATGTCGTAGCAGGAGAAGCGGCGCTCGCGCTTGGGGGCGAGCAGGGCCTTGAGCAGGTTGGCGCCGTAGGTGCGGAACACCTGGTAGAAGCCCTTCGCCCAGCGCAGGCGCTGGTTCCAGGACTGCTCGAAGGTGCAGGGCTGCTCGTCATAGAGGATGGCGTCGCCGCAGTAGCCGATGTTCTCGCCCTGGATGACCTGGTCGACCGAGAACTCGATATCCTCGGTGAGCAGATGGTGCTTCCAGCCGCCGTTCGCGCGGATGATGTCGCCGCTGACGAGGAAGCCGGTGCCCGAGACCGCGCAGCTGGTGCCCAGCATCATGCGGGGCGCGTTGAGGTAGGCCGACTCGCGCAGGAACCACAGGGCGTAGCCCGCCGAGATCCAGTTGGAGCCGTAGTTCTTGGAGTTGCGGTAGCTGGTGAGGATGCGGTAGCCGCTGTCGAAGACCTTGTTCATCTCGGCGACGTAGTTCTCGTCGAGGACGTTGTCGGCGTCGAAGATGAAATAGCCGTCGTAGTGTTTGTCCGTTTCGGAATTCTCGATAAGGTTGAAGAGGTAGTTGAGGGCATAGCCCTTGCCGACCGCCTGCTTGTTGCTGCGCTCATAGACGGTCACGCCCTCGTTCCGGGCGATCTGCGCCGTATCGTCGGTGCAGTTGTCGGCGACCACGTAGATGTCCACAAGCTCGGCCGGGTAGTTCTGGGCCCGGATGCTCCGGATCAGTCCGCCGATCACCGCCGACTCGTTCCGCGCGGCGATCACCGCGGCATAGGTATGCAGTTTTTTGGGGATGATCTCCTTCCGATCCTGCCGGTTCTTCACCAGCGTGACGACAATGTAAATCGCCTGGTAGAAATACATCGAAGTGAGGATGAGGAATATCGCATGGTTAAAAAGTTGAATAAACGATAACACGTTACTTCCCTCCGGCGATGACAGCATTTTGATTTCCCATGCGGGAGCCCCGGTCGCCCGGGGGTTCCGCCACAACGTATTATAGCGCGTTCTCTGGAATTTCCAATCTTTTTTTTTGCGGTTTGCGGGTAAAACCGGAAGAATCGGCAGTTTCCATAAAATTGTCCCCCTGAAAGGCCCCATACTGTTAATTATGTCAAGAGTGTGAAAATATGTTTCAAAAGTATTAAATGCCGCGCGCGGCCAAAAAGGAACGAATTCCCTTCCGTTCCACAAAATTCTTAACCGCTAAAATAAGTACATTTTCCATGTTAAGTACATTACAAGTATACATACATATGATATAATACAATTGTAATAAGGTATCGGGGCGGCTTTCGCGGCTCCGTCCGCAAGGAGGCGGTCAATGTGGATAAGCACAAGCATCTCGGCATCCGCGTGGACGAACTGCTCCACGCCAAGCTGCGGTACATTTCCGAGTATGAGGGCCGTTCCATGAACGGGCAGATCCTCTATCTCATCCAGACCTGCATCCGCGAGTTCGAAAAGGAAAACGGCCCCATTCCCAAGGGGGCGTCGAAATGAGCGGGCTGCTTTCGGGCCTGCTGGACCTCCTCTTCCCGCCCCGCTGCGTGTTCTGCCACCGGCTGCTGCGCACGGGGGAGCGGGAGATCTGCGCGTCCTGCGGGCAGACCCTGCCGCGCACCGCCGGCGCCGAGGCGGAACAGACGGGCGAGTTCTTCTCCCTGTGCGTCTCGCCCCTCTGGTATCAGGACACGGTGCGCGACTCCTTCCACCGCTATAAATTCGGCGAGCGCACCGGCTACGCCAAGACCTACGGCTCCCTCGTGGCCCAGTGCGTCCGCGAACGCCTCGCGGGGCGGTACGACCTCATCACCTGGGTGCCCCTCTCCCGCGATCGCCTCAAAGAGCGCGGCTACGACCAGGCCATGCTCCTGGCCATGGCGGCGGCCCTCGAGCTGGACGAGGTCGCGGCCGAGACCCTGGTGAAGGTGCGCGCCACCGACGCCCAGTCCGGCCTGACCGAAAACGCCGCCCGCCGCGCCAACGTGCTGGGGGCCTACCGGGCCTCCGACCCCGAGCTGATCTCGGGGCGCCGCGTCCTGCTCATCGACGACATCATCACCACCGGCTCCACCCTTTCGGAGGCTGCCCGGGCGCTGCGCACCGCCGGCGCGGCCGATGTGGTGTGCGCCACGCTGGCAAGAGCGCGAAAATAGACCCCTGAATCTGTTGCAAATGCGCATTGAAAACCCGAAACACAGCCGCTATAATAGAGAAGATTAAGGAGTGACTTTTCTGTCTAAAATAAAAACAGCCATTCGGAATCTCATTAAAAAAATTAGAGGTGCATTCATGTTCACAAAGGATATCGGCATCGACCTGGGCACCGCGTCCATCCTGGTCTACGTCAAGGGGAAGGGCGTCGTCCTCCGCGAGCCCTCCGTGGTCGCCATCGACAAGAATACCGGCAAGCTCCTGAAGGTCGGCACCGACGCGCAGAAGATGCTGGGCCGTACCCCTGGCAACATCGTCGCCATCCGTCCCCTGCGCGAGGGCGTCATTTCCGACTATGATATGACCGAGCGCATGCTGAAGGAATTCATCCGCAAGGTCGCCACCTTCCATCTCTTCAAGCCCCGCATCGTCATCTGCGTCCCCTCGGGCATCACCGAGGTGGAGGAGTGCGCCGTCATCGACGCCGGCGTGCAGGCGGGGGCCCGGCGGGTCTACCTCATCGAGGAGCCGCTGGCCGCGGCCATCGGCGCGGGCATCGACATCACCAAGCCCGACGGCCACATGGTGGTCGACATCGGCGGCGGCACCAGCGACATCGCCGTCATCTCCCTCTCCGGCATCGTGGAGTCCACCTCCATCAAGATGGCGGGCGACCAGTTCGACGAGGCCATCATCAAGTACATACGCCGCAAGCACAACGTGCTCATTGGCGAACGTACTGCCGAAGCGCTGAAGATCTCCATCGGCTGCGTGTTCCCGCGCCCCGAGGAGCAGTCGGTGGAAATCAAGGGCCGCTGCCTGATGACCGGCCTGCCCCGCATCTTCACCGTCACCTCCAGCGAGATGATCGAGGCCTTCGAGGAGGTCTCCACCCGCATCTTGGAGGCCATCCACGGCGTGCTGGAGCGCACC
>CAZVHV010000109.1:0-5995 GCA_964627025.1 uncultured Oscillospiraceae bacterium
CGGCAAGCGCTACCGCCGCCAGGACGAGATCGGCACCCCCTTCTGCATCACCGTGGACTTCCAGACCGTGGGCGACGACAACACGCCGGGCGACTACTGCGTCACCGTCCGCGAGCGGGATTCCATGGAGCAGACCCGGGTCCCCATCCTCGATCTGAAGGACTATATCGAGAGCCGCATTGCGTTTTAAGGAAAAGACCGCGAGAGGGCGTGCGCAGGCACGCCCTCCCTGTTTTCGGCGCCGTTTCGCGGGCCGGAGACTTACTACATAGATGTGATGAGAGAGCATTGCAATGAAAAAACTGATAAAATCCCCCATAATCACCGTTTTCCTCCTGCTGGCCGCGGGCCTCGGCCTGGGCCTTCTGTCCCTGTGGTTCGGCGCGGGAGGCTATTACATCCCCATGTTCGTGAGCTACCTGAAGCACCCGGCCCTGGCCGCGCTCAACCTGCTGCCCGTGGTGCTGCTGGTGCTCTTCCTGTGGTTTGCCGCGGGGCGGGCCTGGCTGGCCTTTCTTCTGTCCGGCACGGTGGTGCTGCTGTTCACCTTTGCCGACTTCTATAAGCTCACCTTCCGGGACGACCCGCTGATGTTCGAGGACGTCCTGCTGGTCAAGGAGGCGGGCAACATGGCGGGCAGATACGACCTCTTCCTCAGCGGCAGCATGATGCTCGCCATCGCGCTGGTGCTGCTCGGCGCGGTCTTTCTGATCGTCTTCGCCCGGGCCCGCCTGTCCAAATGGGGGCGGCTGGGCGGGATCGCGGTGGTGCTGCTGCTGATGCTCCCCCTGCGGAGCGTCATCGCCAGCGCCGCGGTCTACAGCAGCACCGAAAATTACGACCTGATCAACCGCTGGGCGGCCACGCAGGTCTATCTCTCCAAGGGGTTCGTCTATCCCTTCCTGCACAGCGCGGTCGACGCGGCCGACACCCCGCCCGAAGGCTATGACGAAAGCCGCGCCAAGGCCATCCTCGCCGCCCATGCCGGCGCCGACATCCCGGACGGGAAAAAGGTGAACGTCATCGCCGTCCAGATGGAGGCATATAACGATTTCACCAAGTTCAACGTGCCGGGCCTCTCCGACGAGGTCTACGCCCCCTATCACGCCCTCGAGGCGGAGAGCGTCACGGGCAACCTGATCACCAACATTTTCGCCGGCGGCACCGTGGACACCGAGCGCGACTTCATCACCGGGTTTTCCCGGCTCGGCTCCCTCCGCGTCCCCACCAACTCCTACGCGTGGTATTTCAAAGACCAGGGATACACCGTGGAGGGGAGCCACCCGTGCTACGAGTGGTTCTATAACCGCCTCAACATCAACGAAAACCTCGGCTTCAGTACCTATTACTACCTGGAGAACCACTACGGGCAGCTGGCAAACGGCGGCATCGCCTACGACGATGTGCTCTTCCCCGAGCTGGTCTCCCTGTACGAGCAGAACCGGGACACCGCGGGCGCCCCGCTGTTCTCCTTCAACGTGACCTATCAGGGCCACGGGCCGTACAACGACGACGTCACCTGGTGGGGCGACGATTACGTCACCGGCGGGGACTATACCCAGGCCGAGCGGAATATCCTGAACAACTACTTCGGTTCGATCGCCAATACCAACGAGGCTCTGACGAAGTTTTTCGACTATTTCCGGCAGGAGGACGCGCCGGTCGTGATCGTCCTCTTCGGCGATCACAACCCGTGGCTGGGGGACGGCAACAGCGTCTACAAGGCGCTGGGCATCGACCTTGACGTCTCCACCGAGACCGGCTTCCGCAACTACTATGGCACGCGCTACCTGATCTGGGCCAACGACGCGGCCAAAAAGGCGCTGGGCAATGACTTCACCGGCGCCGGGCCGGACATAGCGCCCTGCTTCCTGATGAACGAGGTGTTCCGCCTGTGCGGCTGGGAGGGCCCGGCCTACATGCAGGCCACCCAGCAGGTGATGGACGCTGTGCCCGTGATCCACGCCACGGGTCTCTATGTGGAGGACGGCGCGGTCACCGATACCCTCACGCCCGAGGGCACCGCGCTGGTGAGCGATTACCAGAGCCTGCAGTACTACTGGCGCCGGCATTTTGCGGGAGAATGACCGCGGGCGGACTTGTCACCCGCCGCAAAGATTGGTATAATGAGCTTTAACGATAATTCTGAGGGGAAGGGGGCTGCCAATGAAATACAAGCTATGGAAGCAGGCCCCCTGCATGCCCGACCGGGTGAGGGCGCTGGCGGCGCAGGGCATGCCCCCGCTGGTGGCCGTCGTGCTCTGCGCCCGGGGGATGTGCAGCATGGAGCAGGCGAGGGCCTTTTTTTCCTCGGACGAGAGCCTGCTGTGCGACCCCTTCCTCCTGCGCGACATGGACCGGGCGGTCGCCCGCCTGGAGCGCGCCCTGGCCGGCCGGGAAAAGATCGTGGTCTACGGCGACTATGACGTGGACGGGATCACCGCCACCTGCCTGCTGACCGACTATCTCCGGGCGAGAGGCGGCGACGTGCAGCCCTACATCCCCGACCGCCTGGAGGAGGGCTACGGCCTGAACCGCGAGGCGGTGGCCGCCCTGCACGCCGCCGGCGTCGGCCTGATCGTCACCGTGGACTGCGGCATCACCGCCGTGGAGGAGACGCGGTATGCCAACAGCCTCGGCATGGAGATCATCATCACCGACCACCACGAGTGCGGGGACATCCTGCCCGACGCGGCGGCGGTGATCGACCCCCACCGGAAGGACTGCGGCTACCCCTTCCCCTGCCTGGCCGGCGTGGGCGTGGCGCTCAAGCTGGTGCTGGCGCTGGGCGGGGCGGAGCGGCAGGAACCGCTGCTCGGGCGGTACGCCGATCTCGCCGCCATCGGCACGGTGGCCGACGTCATGCGTCTGGTGGATGAGAACCGGACCATCGTGCGCCTCGGCCTGGAGACGCTGAAGGATACCGCCCGCCCCGGCCTGCGCGCCCTGCTGCGGGAGTCTGGCGCGGAGAGCAGGCCGGTCACCGCGTCCACCGTGGGCTATATCCTGGCGCCGCGCATCAACGCCTCGGGCCGGATGGGCTGCGCCGATCTCGCCGCCGAGCTGCTGCTCACCGACGGGCCGGCGCGGGCGGCCGAGCTGGCAAAGTCGCTGTGCGACCTGAACCGGGAGCGGCAGGCCGTGGAGGGAGAGATCTTCACCGCCTGCACCGAGCTGCTGGAGCGGGAGGCCCCGCGCAGCCGCCGGGCCATCGTGCTGGCCGATGAAAACTGGCATCAGGGCGTGGTGGGCATCGTGGCGTCCCGCCTCGCGGAAAAATACGCCTGCCCCGTGTTTATGATCTGCCTGCAGAACGGCGTCGGCAAGGGCTCCTGCCGCTCTTACGCCGGCTTCAACCTTTACGAGGCCCTGCAGCAATGCGCCGACCTGCTGGAGAGCTTCGGCGGGCACGCGCTGGCGGCGGGCTTTATCATCCGGGAAGAACAGATCCCCGCCTTCCGCGCCCGGATGGACGAACTGGTGAACCGCTGCACCGGCGGCGCCGAGATGGTGTCGGTACTGGAGGTGGACGCCGAGCTGGACGACGCCGCCCTGCTCAGCGAGGCGGGGGTGGAGGCCCTCTCCCGCCTGGAGCCCTACGGCACCGGAAACCCGCGGCCCGTCTTCTCCCTCTCCTGCGCCACGGTGGTCTCCATGGCCGACGTCGGCGGCGGCCGCCATCTCAAGCTGCGCCTGAGCAGGGACGGCCGCACGTTCGACGCGATCTTCTTTTCGGCCACCGGCGCCCAGTGCGGCTTTGCCGCCGGGGACAAGGTGGACGTGGCGTTTTATCCGCAGATCAACGACTTCCGGAACGGACGCTCGGTCCAGCTCCAGGTGGTGGACATCCGCCCCGCCCCGACCCGGGCGCAGATGGAGCAGGCGGTCTACGAGAAGCTGCGCCGCGGCGAGACGCTGACCGCCCGGGAGGCCCGTATCCTCCTGCCCAGCCGCGAGGAGTTCGCCGGCCTGTGGCGCTACCTCAAGGGCCACGCGTCCGGCGGCACGATGGAGGAGACCGTCTGCCGCCTGTCCCGCTGCGTTTCCCGCACCTATGGCCTGCGCGAAACGGCGACCCGCACCCTGGTGTGCCTTCAGGTGCTGGACGAGTGCGGCCTGATCGAACTGGAACATTCCACCGACCGTCTGCGGATCTCCCTCTGCAGGACGGTGGAAAAAGTGGACCTGGAGCAGTCCCCGGTCATGCGGCGGCTGCGCGGAATGACCGCCGAGTGAGCGCACGGATTTCTTCGGCCCCCTTTTAGACTGCCTGCTGAGGTGATGGAGTATGGATCCCATTCTGGAACGCTACTACGCATTGGAAGAAAAAGTAAAGAAGTACAACCCGGCACTGGATACGCAGCGCCTGTTTACGGCGTTTTCCTATGCCAGCGACGCGCACATGCAGCAGCTGCGCAAGGACGGGTCGCCCTATGTGACCCATCCCCTGGCGGTGGCCGACCTGGTGGCCGATCTGGGGCTGGATACCGACTCGATCATCGCCGCCCTCCTGCATGACTGCATCGAGGACACCGGCGCCACCCACGAGGAGATCGCCAAGATGTTCGGTACGACCGTGGCCGAGCTGGTGGAGGGGGTCACCAAGCTGACCCGCGTCCAGTATACCAGCAAGGAAGAGGAGCAGATGGAGAATCTGCGCAAGATGCTCATTGCCATGGCAAAGGACATCCGCGTGATCCTCATCAAGGTCTGCGACCGGCTCCACAACATGCGCACCATGAACTACCAGAGCCTGCACAAGCAGAAGGAAAAGGCGCTGGAGACCATGGAGATCTACGCCCCGCTGGCGCACCGGCTCGGCATGCAGCGGGTGAAGTGGGAGCTGGAGGACCTCTCCCTCCAGTATCTGGACCCCGTGGGGTACCAGGAGATCCGCGACGAGCTGGCCCGCCGGTCCTCCGCGCATGAGGAGTTCCTCGCCTCCACCCAGAAGCGCATCGAGGCGCGCCTGAAGGAGGAGGGCATCAAGGGCACCGTCTACGGACGGGTGAAGCACATCTATTCCATCTACCGCAAGATGTACACCCAGAACAAGACTATGGATGAGATCTTCGATCTCTACGCCTTCCGGGTCATCGTGGACGATATCTCGGAGTGCTACAACGTCCTCGGCTGCATCCACGATATGTTCAAGCCCATCCTGGGCCGGTTCAAGGACTATATCGGCACGCCCAAGCCGAACCTCTACCAGTCCCTTCACACCACCGTGATCGGGCGGGAGGGCATTCCCTTCGAGGTGCAGATCCGCACCTGGGAGATGCACCACACGGCCGAATACGGCATCGCCGCCCACTGGAAATACAAGCAGGGCCTCGCCAACGACAAGCTGGGCACCGAGGAGACCTTCGCGTGGGTGCGCCGCCTGCTGGAGAATCAGCAGGACACCGAGGCCGAGGAGTTTGTCCGCACCCTGAAGGTGGACCTGTTCGCCGACGAGGTGTTCGTCTTCACCCCGCGGGGCGACGTGATCAACCTGCCCGCCGGCGCCACCCCCATCGACTTCGCCTACAGCATCCACTCGGCCGTGGGCAACCACATGACCGGCGCCAAGGTGAACGGGCGCATCGTCACCTTCGACTACAAGCTGAAGTCGGGCGAGATCGTGGAGGTCATCACCGCCAAGTCCGCCCACGGCCCCAGCCGCGACTGGATGAAGATCGCCAAGAGCAACGAGGCCCGCACGAAGATCCGGCAGTGGTTCAAACGCGAACGGCGGGAGGAGAACATCGCCACCGGCCGCGCCTCCTTTGACGCCGAGCTCAAGCGGTCTGGACTCACCATGGCCGTGATCACCGCCGAAGAGGTGCTCCCCAGCATCCTGAAAAAGCTCCGCTTCGGCTCGCTGGACGAACTTTACGCCGCCATCGGCTACGGCGGCATGAGCGCCCAGAAGGCGGCGAACCGCATCAAGGAGGAGCTGGCCCGCCTGGGCCGCATCCATGCCGAGAGGGCCGCCGCCGAGCGCGCCGCGACC
>CAZVHV010000110.1:0-5916 GCA_964627025.1 uncultured Oscillospiraceae bacterium
GGCTGGATGAGAACCTTCGGATCAAGCTCCAGTTTGTCACGCGGGACACGTTTCAAAAATACGAGGGCGTCAAAGCGACGGTGATCAATAAAAACGACGGTCCGGTAGACAGCACAGTGTTGTGGTTCTCAGATGTCCTCGGCAAAAAGCAGGTTGCCAACCCCAACTTCAGGGACGGAGTCAACCCCTACGCCTGGACCTACAACGGCAAGACCGAGTGGTATGTCTACCAGCCGAACCAGCAGGATTACAAGCGGCTCTGCGGTGCGGTCAGCGACTACTGCGGCATATTTCAGTCTCAGGAGATGGGCGGCCAGGGGATGCGGATGAGTCCGCGGCTTTGAGAACGGAGGGACGCCGTATGGATAAAGACGCTCTCCTCCTGTCTCTCAAGCGGCGGCACACCGGCCGGCAGAACGCCGTGACCAGCCCTGTGCTGGAAGCCCTGTTCCGAGTTTCCGGCCCAAAGGTCCGTGCCGCCATCAATGAGCTGCGCCGCGGCGGTCATCCCATCTGCAGCGATGAAAGCGGCTACTACTACGCCGAAACCGAGGCGGAGCTGAACGCCACTATCCGACAGCTCTCCAGCCGGATCAGCCAGATCGCGGGAGCGAAAAACGGCCTTGTCCGGGCGGCGGAGCGGTATACGGACAGCGGCCAAACCAGTCTTCCGCTCTAATCAGACCGCTCCTCATGGAGGTGATGAATTATCAACAGCTTTATGTCCTGGATTGGCGGCAAAATGGCATTGAGAGAACTCATTGTCAGCCTGTTTCCCATCCAGTTTGTCAGATATATCGAGGTGTTTGGCGGCGGGGGCTGGGTTCTGTTTCACAAAGAACCCGGTTTTTTTGAAGTATATAACGACTTCAATGGCTTGCTGACCAACCTATACCGTTGTGTGCGGGACAGACCCGAGGAACTGATCGATGCCCTTCGCTTTGTGCTGAACTCCCGCAAGGATTTTGAAATCATCCGCGACTCTCTGTCCCGTGACAGTCCCATGAGCGACGTCAAGCGGGCGGCGTACTTTTATCAGCTCATCCGCTACTCCTACGCCAGCGGGCTGACCAGCTTTGCCTGCCAGCCCCACGACATGGCGGCCAATTTCGACCTGATCCGGCAAGCCCACCACAGGCTCCGAAGGGTGGTCATCGAGAATAAGGATTGCAGAAAGCTCATCCGGCAGTACGACCGCCCGGTGAGCTTTTTCTATTTAGACCCGCCTTATTATCAGACCGAGGGGTACTACCACAACATCGGCGAGGACGGCTTCACCGAGGCCGACCATGTCGGGCTGCGGGACACGCTGCTGGGTATCGAGGGGAAATTCCTCCTCAGCTACAACGACCACCCCTTTGTGCGGGCGCTGTACGACGCGCCGGGGATCTGGATCATGGAAACCAGCCGCATCAACAACATCAAGCAGCGGTACGACGGGGGCTGCCAGTTTAACGAGCTGCTCATCGCCAATTACAACCTATATGAGCGCCAGAATCTGGCGCCCCTGCAGATGAATCTATTTGAACAAGGAGGGATGCCGGTATGAGCATGGGTAAAGACAGGTTCTGGCAAATCATAGACGAGGTAAACGCCGAGGTAGCCCCCACCGATCTGGAGGGCATCCTCCGCGTGACAAAGGAGAAGCTGTGTCGGCACAGCCAGCGGGAGATTGCCGTGTGGAGCAATTACCAACGCCATTATTGCAATCTTGCCGACACAAGCGGCGTCTTTGCGGCGTCCTGCTGCCTCAACAGCTATATGTCGGACGACGGCTTCAACGACTTTCGTATGTGGCTGATCTCCCAGGGCAAGGATGTGTATCTGGCGGCGCTGAAAAACCCGGACACTCTTGCAAAGCTGGACACTCCCAAAGACACCACCCGGTTCGAGCCTTACGGGTACATTGCCTACGACGCCTATGACGCATGGGATATGCATGGGGATGTTTACGAAGAAAAGGAGCGTAACCCCCTTACCAAAGCGCAAAAGGCGAAGATGCAGGCTGAGATCGAATATTTCCCCCACCGTACCACCTCTGAAAATGCGGCTTTCCATATTCCGAACCTGATGAGCAAATATCTGGAGCCGGGCGCTTCGCGATCGTTTGGGTACAAGCCCCTCAATCCGGCGCCCTCGTCGGCAGACCGCACGACAGGGCTGGAAAAGCTCCAAAACGCCGCCATACTGATCGAGGACATGACAGGCAGCCGATTCAAACACGCTATGGGCGGCCCCTTTATTTACCCTGAATCCGACGAATACCTTGCAATCAACATGCGCAGAGAAACGGACTACGGCGCCCGGCTCTACCGGATGCGCTTTGACGTGAATCTGCAGACGATGGGCCGCCCCATGGATTCGCAGGGGCTTCTCCGTCTCCAGCGGGAGGTGGGTGTAGCCCATGCGCTGCTCACCGCGCTGGAAATGGAAACGTACGGCCTAACTCCCGAAGAAATGCAGGAGTTCAGCGATTTCATTCATGAACGGGAGCGGCAACGGGAAGCCCAGGAAGAGTCAGACGGCCCCGTCATGGGCCTCAGCCAATAAAACAAAATCAGGAGGAAAAGTACATGAACAAAGTCTATTTGAGCGCCACCGTAAACGAGGACGGCTCCCTGACCATCCCGGCCTTCGCTGTGCGCGGACTGGGCTACGAGCCGGAGGAAGAAGTCAGCCTGACCCTGCCGGTCCATCCCTGCCTGTGCGACTGTGAGGATAACGAGCTGTTTCTCGCCCGCTGCTGCGGAGAGGCCGAGTGCAGCGGTTACACAAGCAACGGCGGCGAGCTGAACCTTCCGCCCCAGCTTCTGTGCGAGGCGGGCATTTCAACGGGAACGGACGTCACCATCCTTTCGGCGGACGGCGCCCTGCTAATCATCGCCGCGGAGAATGAGCTGGAGGATCTGCCGCTGGAGCTGCGCTGTTTTTTAGAGGAACTGGGTATCTCCACGCTCTCGTTCCAGCGCGTCGGCCTGTTCCAGCATGGCAAGGATAAAAGAAATGACTGAGGGGCAGAAGCTGTATGGGTCGGCAGACTGTGCGGAAAGCGGCTATCATATGCCCCTCCACAACAGGGTGATCGTGGTCAGCCCCCGCGCCTTGCCGGACGACCACCCCGGTCAGCTCTTTTTCTGTACGGGAGGCTTTGGGGCAAACCCGAACCCCATGGGGCGCTCGGTGTTCGCCGTTTCCCTCTCCACGGGAGAACCCAGCCGGTGGTACCGATCCGATGTGCTGGGTACGCTCAAGCCGGAGCTTCTGCCGGACAGCGCCCGGCTCTATCTCTCGCAGATCCGTCCGAATGGGGACCGCCCGCCTGCCAGCCCGGAGTTTTTCGGGTATAGCTTTCTCCCGGACGGCCGGTATAGCTCCGACGTCCCGCTGAAGGACGCAAAAGAGGCTGTGGATTACGCCCACATGCAGATGCCGTACCAACACCGCGTCCTGGTCTGCGACCGGGATGACAACGCCGTGATTGAAATCAAGGAAGGCAGACTGGAGCATCCCGCATGGGAGCAGATGGAGCGGCTTCGGCGCGGTGAAGCGCCGGGGCAGACTGGAGGAATGACAATGACTTAGGAGGTACGAGATGAAAAGTATTGAGATTAAAAACGGCTGTGTGTTCTATTATGGCAATCCGGCCGGTTATGTGGATCAGGGCGCCGCCGTCCTGGACAATCAATTCCATAGCGAGGAACTGGAAGCCTGGATAGAAAAACGCGGCCTTATCCCGGAATGGATGGACGGCATCTATGACCGGCTGGCAAACGGCGCTCCCGCCCGACCGGGAGAAACCGCCGCGCCGCTCAAATCCTGCCGGATCTGGCAGCTCAGGCCCGATGTGGACGTTATGATGAAGTTCATATCCTACGGTGAGTTGGTGGATCGGTTTGGCGAACCTGACCCCGCCAATTACAACCTTGTGTACGACGGGCAGATCGAGACAAACGACCTGGATGCCATCTGGACAAAGTTCAACAACCATCATCCCCCCGGCTACACCGGCTACTCCCTGTCCATGTCCGATGTGGTAGAGCTCTACGACCATACGGGCAGCGAGTTTCACTATGTCGACCGCTTCGGCTTTCAGCCTATCGCCTTTAAAAGCGGGAGTCAGGAGCAATCCCCCGGCATGAACATGAGCCTGTAACCCCGGCAGCGGAGGCTGCCTTTTTTCATGCAAATATCAGATGGAAAGGAGAAAAATCCATGCCGAAAAAAGCAACTCAAACCACCGGACAAGAGATCCAGGAAACCCCGCAGGCGCCCGCGCTCCCCATGCGGTATGCTGTGAGAATCCATTCCCTGCAGATGAACGGCAATGTGAGGGCCAGCGCCTCGGTCGAGATCAACGGCGGCTTTGCGGTCCGGAACATCAGCGTCATGGAGGGCAAAAACGGGCTGTTTGCCTCCATGCCCAGCGCGAAGCTGGAAAGCGGCGAATACCTGGACCATTGTTTCCCCTGTACGACGGAGGCCCGTTCCGCATTCGACGCGGCGGTGCTGGACGCCTACCAGCAGGCGCTCACCCATGGCCTCAAGGGGCAGGAGGGCGCCGCGTCCGAACCGCTCCCGCTGGAGTACAAGGTGAAAATCCAGTCCCTGCGACCAGGCGACGGCGCGCTGAAGGGTACGGCGTCGGTCAGCCTCAACGACCAGTTTGCCATCCGCAGGGTCGGCATCCTGGAGAGCAGCAAGGGGCTGTTTGTTTCGATGCCCGGCTTTAAGGGGCGAAACGGCCAGATCAGGGATCATTGTTTTCCTTGCACCAAGGAATCGTCCGCGGCGTTTCAAAGCGCCGTTCTGGACGCATACCAACAGGCGCTCGTCCAGGGTCAGGAAGCCGGTCAAAAACTGGCTGGCGGCCAGCAGGAGGCTCCCGACCCTTTTGCGGCACAGGCGCGTAGCGGCGCGCCTGTTATGCAGATGTAATCCCCGCTATTTTGTGTTAATCAAGTATAGATGATAAGGCCGTAGGGGTGTCTCCTCCTCCCGGCCTTTCGGCTCTTCCGTCTGTGCCGGAGAAGGGGCTACCCCCCGGTCTTTTCCAAAAAAGAAAGGTGGAAAAATCTATGAGAAACTATCGTGCCACACTGCAAAGAGCTCTCAGCGGCAATGCAATTGTGAAAGCTCTGATGGGCGTGATGGCGGCTGTCCTTGTCTTCATGGTCGCTGTACGCTGCAAAACCGCCTCCGTCAAAGGCATCCTCGCAAACCGCTCCGGCGAGGGCTACATTGACACGGCCATCAAAATCCTGATCGCTGTGGTTTTGGGCGCTCTGCTCCTGGGGGGCTTGTATGCCCTGTTCGGCAGTACGGTGCTGCCCACGCTGGTCCAGCGCATCCAGGAAATGTTCAATTACGCCGGCTGACCCAGTTTCCGCCCCAGAAGTGAAGATTTGGAGTAGGAGGTATCGCTTTGACATCTGATCAAATCTGGATCCAAGCCAACGAGCAGCGAGACTTGATCCGCTCAATTTATCACGCGCTGTGCGAGGGCAGAGATATCGACGCCGGGATGATCCGGCTTAAACAGCGTATTCCCTGCTTGTTCGGTATCGACGCAGAACAGCGTGCCCTGGTGTTCAAATCCAGCAATACGGGTATGGTCGCCGTGCTGGTAGAGGAAAAAGGTGAAGTGTTCGCGCTGGCTTTCACCGAAGATATTACGCTCGAAGGCCATGAGAACACCGGAATGGGAATGCAGGGGCTGTAAGGCAACGCAGAGAATGACTTTGATGCAGCGTTAGATTCAGCGTATCCTGCATCCAGATTCAATCAAACAGGAGGTAAAAGATATGCCAAGAGGACGACCGAGAAACAATCCCATGCCGGAAGCAAACCCGGAAGAACAGGTATTGCAGGGTCAGACATCCGGCGATGGCCTGCAAACCGCCGGTGCGGAGCAGCCTG